>JBLIES010000068.1:0-15688 GCA_047633135.1 Roseivirga sp. | reverse complement strand
CTTTCAGGTCAATCCCTTGATCGATAAATTCAAAAAATAATTCTTCCTTGAAAGGATCAATCTTTAGTAAAGACAATAAAAAAAGCATGTAGGCCATAAAGAGACATCGTACCTAAAATATGCTCATAATCCATCCGTAAAATCAAGGAGTTTTCTTAGCCCTAAAGGGGCAGTATATTAATTTCAAACCGAGAGGGTGTTACACACAAAAACCACCAATCGGTGGTTTCGTTGACCTATAAGAAATGTTCTCATTTTTTAAACCGCCCCAGCTACTTGCATCAAATCCATTGTAGGATTTTCACTCCCACCTTTCGGCTCAATAGTGACTGCAAATAATGACGCATTTTGCACATTCTTCATTTTAAGCAATCCTGCTACATCGAAATCAAACACTGCCATCTCCACTGGCTTTGCATCTACAATGGCCCAAAGTTGATATTCTTGTTCTTCTGTGAGAGTTTTAAGGCTTTGAATGTTAAGGTAAGCCTCATCTGTTTTAGCATTCCAATAAACGCTAGCTTCGAACGATTGTGCCGGGTCTACGGCAGCCATATTCACACGCTTGAAGTCTACACTACTGATGACGTCAATATCTGCCACCAAGCCGTCTAAGCGATCATTAACCTGATTGTATTGCTCCGCCATTTGGCTGTTCTGCGCTTGCAATTGGGTAAAGCATCGGAAGCGCTTTTCCATTTAATGCGATAATCATAAGCCATATATGAGCTCACAATTGCCAAGGCAACTGACGCAGCCACCAAGTATTTCCACATTCCAGCATTAGTTTGCGGCAACGACATTACTTTTGGTTCTTTCCTAATAGTATTTTATTGAGTAGCTCCTTGATTTTCTTCACCAATTGCAGCCATAAAACTTGCTTTCACATGGCTTGGTGTTTGAATGGCAGTTGCCATGTCAATATCCTCTAGTTCTTGCGCAATTCAGGGTATTGGGCAGCAAGCACGTCTACTTCTTCTCGCTCTTGAGTAGAAAGGGTGACGAAGATGTATTCTTCGAGTATACCTGATGCTATGTATTCTTTAATATTCAATTACACTTGTAATTTATTTCTCAAATGCCTTAAATCCGACCTCAATCGGGACTTTACCGTCCCTAAGGGCATGTCAAATCCTTCAGCCACCTCTGAATGAGAGTACCCTTCAAAATAAACTTTCAATAAAAAGAACTGCTGTTCTTCAGCCAAATCGTTCATTAATTCTTTTATGCCAATTCCATCGACAAAAGTCTCTGTGCTGTTTTGCCGGTCGATTGTATATGCGTTATCATCTATCGAATCAGTTTAGCACTCCGTCTTACTTCTTTAGAGCGAAACTTATCAATCGTGGTGTTTTTCGCCAAAAAAAGCATCCAAGTGGATAAACGCTTTTTTTTTTGAGTCGTACATTCCGATTTTCAAGAAGATGTCTTGAACAACCTCGCAGGTGACATCCTCGTCTTGAATGATTCTATGCGCAACACCATAAAGGGCACCTCCATATTTATGATAAAGATAGGACAACGCAGATTTATCTTGCCGTTGTAATCTTATGACTAAATCATGCTCTTCAATATGAGCGGTATCTGCTGCAATTACATCAGCTGCTGTACTATAAAATAACAAGACCGAATTCCTTCAGCCTTGTCACTTCTATTAAATTACATATGAATTACTTCACCGTAAGCTGCTGCTGCTGCTTCCATGATGGCTTCTGACATCGTAGGGTGAGGGTGAACAGTTTTGATAATCTCGTGACCGGTAGTTTCTAATTTTCTTACCGAAACCATTTCAGCAATCATCTCCGTTACATTCGCTCCAATCATGTGTGCACCTAAGCACTCGCCATACTTCGCATCGAAAATCAACTTCACAAACCCATCGCTCGTACCGCCTGCTTTCGCTTTACCCGAAGCCGAGAATGGAAATTTACCTACCTTAATTTCGTAACCAGCTTCTTTCGCTGCTTTTTCAGTATACCCTACCGAGGCAATTTCTGGCTGGCAATAAGTACACCCTGGAATGTTGTTGTAGTTTAAAGCCTCAGGATTTTTACCTGCAATTTTCTCTACACAAATAATTCCTTCAGCCGAAGCAACGTGTGCTAATGCTGGCCCGTGAACGATGTCACCAATGGCATAAACGCCATCTACATTAGTTTTATAAAAATCATCAACGATTATTTTGCCCTTTTCAGTTTTCACTTTAAGGTCTTCTAAACCGATACCCTCTAAGTTGGTAGCAACCCCAACCGCTGAAAGCACTACATCGGCTTCCAGTACCTCATTCCCTTTTTTGGTTTTTACGGTTACTTTGCAATTTGTTCCTTTTGTATCTACTGAAGTAACTTCAGCATTCGTCATGATCTTAATGCCTGACTTTTTATAGCTTCTTTCCAGTTGTTTAGAGACTTCTTCGTCCTCAACAGGTACGATTCTGTCCATGAATTCAACAATGGTAACTGCTGTTCCTATTGAATTATAGAAGTAGGCAAACTCTACACCGATGGCACCAGAACCAACAATGACCATAGAAGCCGGTTGCTTTTCCATGACCATGGCTTGTCTATAGCCAATGATTTTCTTTCCGTCTAATGGCAAGTTAGGGAGTTCTCTTGCACTGCCACCTGTTGCCAAAATGATACTATTTGCTTCGTAATCTACTTTTTTACCCTCCTCAGTAGTTACTTCGACCTTTTTGCCAGCTTTCAACTTACCGAAGCCCTCGATATGATCGATTTTATTTTTCTTAAATAGGAATTGAATTCCTTTACTCATTCCTGCCGCAACATCACGGCTTCTTTTGATCATTGCAGGAAAATCTGCAGAAGCACCTTCGATTTTGATACCATAGTCTTGAGCATGTTGGACATATTCGTAAACTTGAGCACTTTTCAATAACGCTTTGGTAGGGATACATCCCCAGTTCAGGCAGATTCCACCCAACTCAGTTCTTTCAACCACGCCTACTTTCATTCCTAATTGAGAAGCTCTGATCGCTGCCACATATCCACCGGGACCGCTGCCTATTACTATTAAATCATACTTAGTAGCCATATTTTATGAGGTTTTTTCTAACAATAGGGCAAAGTTACGCCAAATGTTCGCAAATAAAATATCGAATTGGAGGTATTGATCCTTTTCGTTTTCTTTGAACAAGATTAAAAACATCTGGGGGTGATGGGGCAGACCATCTACCCTTTTACTAACATAAAAAACATGGGTTTACTAGAAGGAAAAACAGCGCTTATTACGGGTGCATCAAAAGGAATCGGTAGAGCAATCGCCACAAAAATGGCCCAAGAAGGTGCCAACGTAGCTTTCACATATTTGTCGAGTGTAGAAAGAGGTGAGGCTTTAGAAAAAGAATTAGCCGCCTTTGGCATAAAAGCAAAAGGTTATCGATCGAATGCCGCAGAGTTTGCAGCAGCAGAAACACTGATCAACGATGTGGTGGCAGAATTCGGAAGCTTGGATATATTGGTGAATAATGCTGGAATCACGCGTGACAATCTATTAATGAGGATGAATGAAGAAATGTGGGATGAAGTGATGAACGTCAACCTGAAATCTTGCTTCAATACCGTTAAATCTGCCACCAGAACAATGATGAAGCAAAGGTCAGGGTCGATTATTAACATCACCTCTGTAGTAGGCTTAAAAGGAAACGCAGGTCAGGCTAACTATGCCGCCTCTAAAGCTGGTATCATCGGCTTTACCAAGTCTGTAGCCTTAGAATTAGGTTCTAGAGGTATTCGTTCAAATGCCGTAGCACCTGGTTTTATTGAAACCGAAATGACCGATGCACTAGACCCAAAAACAGTACAAAGCTGGAGGGATGCCATTCCTTTAAGAAGAGGTGGTTCTGTAGAAGACGTAGCCAAAGTCTGCCTGTTTTTAGCATCAGACATGTCCTCTTATGTTACTGGGCAAACCATACAAGTGGATGGTGGTATGCTTACCTGATAAATATGATTGGTTAACGCCTTTAATATAGATTAGGCTTAATTATTTACCCATTAAATCGTAACTACCGCTTTAAAAAAAAGGCGTTAACCATTTACTATTTATCACGTAATTCTTCCTGTTGTGCTAATACGGCAACTCTTTTAATACATTAATTCTAATTGATACAGCAATTGATTTTTAGCAGCCTTCTTCTTAAAACAGATGCCCCTATCTGGTTTATACTCGTCTGTTTCTTAGTGGGGACAGTGTATTCTTACCTTCTGTATTCTAAAAAAACAACATGGTCTAACCATACGAATCGTTTGCTGGCCATTTTTCGGTTTGCTTTGGTTTCGCTATTGTGCTTCTTATTAATGGGGCCTTTGCTCAACCAAATTTCATTCTTCGATGAAAAACCAGTGGTGGTGATGGCCATTGATAATTCTGCTTCAATCCCAGCCACCTATGACTCCTTAGCATTCTTGGCGATCAAAGGGCGCTTGACTGAACTCGCTAACGGAATTAGCAGTGAAGGCTATCAAGTACGCTTCAAGAATCTTCAGGACTACCAAAACAACCTAGAAAGCATACAGTTTGACCAAAATGCGACAAACCTGCAAAGTTTACTGAAGGGAATTGCCAGCGATTATGAGCAGCAAAATCTTATAGGTGTAGTTTTGGCCAGTGACGGAATCCATAACTACGGCCTATCGCCCCAATTTACACAGCTTAATTATCCGGTGATCAGCATTGCCCTTGGCGATACTATTCCGGCAAAAGACCTGAGCTTAAAAAGCCTTAGCTATAATAAGGTAGTTTATGAGGGCAATCGCTTTCCTCTTGTGGCTGAAGTTTATAATAATGGCTTCTTAAATGAATCGGTAAGGGTTCAAGTGCTCAAAAAAGGAAAGGTAATTGATGAAAAATCGATTGATTTAAAAGGAGATGAGCAAATCAATTCGGTGGAGTTTATTCTGGATGCTGAACTAAAAGGCATCGAAACATATCAAGTGCAGATTGTTCCGAAAGAAGGTGAAAACTCAGTATTGAATAATGGTCGAAAGGCATTTCTAGAGGTCGTAGACAGCAAGCAAAGAATCTTAATTGCTGCCAAAGCACCACACCCAGACATTAAAGCATTAAAAAACGTAATCGCTAAGAACGAAGGCACAGAAACCGTTACCTATATTGTTGGCTATGACTTGGACATCCCCGAAGGGCCATTCGACCTAATTATTTTACATGAATTACCAGATTTAGCGGGGTTTCCCTCTTGGTTGAACGCCTGGTTAAAAAACACCAACACCTTCTACATTTCTGGCAGTGGCATGTTGAGTGCCATTAATGATAAAAATCCAGTCATCAACTTTACTAATTTTGGACAGACAGATAATGCTGGGCCAAATTTCAATAGCAACTTTGAGTTGTTTGAAGTTGACCAAACTTTGATCAAAAGAATGGCAGAATACCCGCCCATAGCAGTACCTTATGGCCAGTTTACATTCAAAACAAAAGCCGATATTTTACTTTACCAACGTGTAGGTTCGGTGCAAACCAATCGTCCATTGCTCAGTATTTATAATGGAGATGATCAAAAATCTGCTGTTTTTTCAGGTGCTGGATTTTGGAAGTGGCCTTTACAAGAGTACGCTTTTAATAATGATCAAAAACTCTTCGAAACCTTAATGGGCAAGCTTATTCAGTACTTAACGACCAAAGACGACAAGCGAAAATTCAGAGTAAATACAGAACAAAACAGATATTTTGACAATGAAGCAGTCACTCTTGAAACAGACATTTACAATGAGCTTTTCGAACGCGTGTTTGACATCAATGTAGATTTGCGCATGACCGATGCTCAGGGCACACAGCAAGAATATAACTATGTCAACAATGCTGTCAACGACTTTAAGATCACAGGCCTCGCCACAGGAATCTACAGCTATACGGCCTCAGCGGATGTCAACGGTAAAAGAGAGACCTCTAAAGGTACTTTTTCGGTCGATAAACTAGATTTAGAAGACATCAACTTAACCGCCAATCATCAATTGCTGAAAAATATATCGGCTAATTCTGGCGGAAGGTTTGTTGCAGAAGATCAAATGAGCACAGTGTTGGATTACTTTAAAGAGCTCAACGCCAAACCGATCACTAGGTCTGACGAAAAACTTCAATCCATGATCAACAACCCTTGGCTTTTATTGATTCTACTTGCCTTAGTAAGTAGCGAGTGGTTTATCAGAAAGTATAACGGGAGTTATTAAACAACAAGTCGTATTAAAGGTATCTCCTATTTTTTTCGTTAAAAAGTGATGAATTAAACTAAATAATTAGTTTAATTGTAGCTATGAAATCACGCTCCCTTCCTTTTGTTCTTCTTTCCCTTCTCTTAATGTGGTCATGTAGCATGGAAGACACGCAAAAAGAAGCAGATGAATTATTCACGAACGGTGATTTTAAGGCTGCAGCCGTAAAGTATGATAAGGTAATTGCGATAGAGCCCGACAATTCGTTCGCTGTATATAACAGGGCCTTAGCACGCCAACAAATCGGAGACTACCAAGGCGCATCTGATGATTTTACTTACCTGATTAAACGCAAAAAGAATATCAGACTGGCTTATTTGGGCAGAGCAAGATGCTCTTTTGAACTTCAGTTTTATAAAAGTGTAGTCATGGACATGAATCAACTCGTTCTTCGCAACGAAAATGATTTCGATGCGCTTCTGTTAAGAGGCTTGGCCAATGTAAAGCTCTTTAAAAATAATGATGGCTTAAATGACTTGGATATTGTGCTCGACCATGAACCCGATAATTTAGAGGCATTGATCAGCCGAGGAGCAGCATTGACAAGGGGCGGACAAGGTGTGTGGGGGCTTAAAGACTTTGAACGCGCAAAAAAAATTAATCCTAACCTACCCGTCATCCATTTTAATATTGGTGTTGTCTATTTTACTTTAGAAAAATGGGATGCCGCGATGGAAAACTTCGAAAAGGCACTTGACCTCAATCCAGACTATGCTGAAGCCGTTACAAGAATAGGAATGACAAAACTTAACTCACCCAAATACTCAAAAGTCGAAGCTTGCTTAGATTTTGAAAAAGGAAAGAAATTGGGCGATGAATTAGCTAACGATTATCTCAGTGAGTTTTGCAGCAAATAAATTCGCATTACTATTCTAGCTTAATTAATTCCTCGTGTAAAAGGGACAAAAGGCCTGCTACTCTATCACCAGAGGCTTTAAATGCAAACTTGGAACTGCCTTTATACGCTTGTAAGAATTGAATGATGTCAAGGAATTCATCCTTACTTAATTCTTGCATAAAGCTAGCCTTGCCTCTGTCATTCATTGATGGGTACCTGAGCCCCACAATAAATGGAAATCTTTTGCCCGTATAAGGAATCAGGGGTTCTTTGACCTGTGAGGCATCTACTTTCACCCACTCTTCCACCGTTTTATCTATACCTTCATAAAGCCTGATCAGCTTCTTGGCTGGTTGTCATTTGAGATAAGCGAAGATGAGCCTTGACTTTTCATTTGCTCTTATGAAACCCGAGAGATTGTTAGAAAAACGGATCAATTAGAGGCGGTGCTGAAGTATTGCTGATTGTAGAAAAACAAAACTTACTGACCAATCGGATTGGTCAGTGTATATTTCATCAGATAAAATCCTTCAAGATCATCAAACTTTTTTTCTACTATCATTCTTCTTTTATCCAGAAAAATACCATTTTTATATTCAGTTGGTAGCTTAATCAACTCTTCTTTTCCGCTCTTTAAATTATAAATCAACCAGTATTGGTCACGCTCATGTATAAAGCCTTCATAGTTCCTCCGATCTTCATTGGCCTGCTGTCTGGTCGGAAACTTTGGTAAGAAATCTTTTTCTTCTGAGGGCTTTGCAAATTGTACCATAACCAAATCATCCATGACTTGAAGATTTGTGATGTATAAATTACTAAAAGCATTCTTATTTCGATAATAGACTCGGTCGTAATTTTGCATAGGGGTTCTAGGGAGGAAATCTGAGCCGTTTTTAATCTTTTCAACTTCTGAAAGCACCTTAGATTTTATTCTTTCCTCAATCTTGAAATTCTCATTCAAAACATAGACGCTGTTTGAAAACGAAAATGTCAAATAAGTCTTATTTCCTACCGTATGGAACATAGGGTATAGATTGAACCAGAATATTTTACCTTCTTTTAAACTCTCTTTTACTTCAGGAAAATTTTCGTAAGGCATAAATGTTTTTGCAGAAACAATTTTCTGTTGATACTCATTGATTTCAAAGCGAGCTAAGACATCGGTATTTTCATAATAAGCTTTGGTAAATTCACTATGCAATGTACTACCTACAGCAATAGTTAAGTAAAATTTGCCATCTTCCTCCTTTTCTGTGAAATGAAAAGAAGTGCGCGGGGCACGAAAAATATTAGGTAAAGCTTGAAAAAGTTTCAATGTGTAACGATAGTTAGCGTATTTATCGAAAACATAAAGCATAAAAGCATTCCCACTACTTAAAACATAGATTCCCCCATCAGTACTCTGCCATACCGATGCATAGTTACCTATAGGAATTTCACCTGGCCCGTTTCCGCTTCGGGTAATATGCCTAGTGAACTTTCCTATGGTATCTATAACACTCATATTTAAGCCATTGTACCCCATCAAAAACAATTTATTACTTAAATATTGCTCACGATCAAGCTTGGGGATATAATCAAAATACATGTTGCCGTGAGTATCTATTAAGATGCTGTCTTTAGTAATAGGCAACAAGAAATCCGTCTCAAGATTAACTGAAGACTCTTCAATGACGCTTTGTTCTTCTAGGCTTTTTGAACAAGAAAAAAAGGACAGGAAAAATAAAAATCCTGCCCCAACTAGAATAATACTTTTCACTACTGCTCTCGACAACCTAATACCCATACATCAGTACAGTCTGTAAACTCACCCATACATTCGTAATTCCAAGGATTATTCGGATTTTGATTCATAATGGTACCAGAGACCACAACAACTTCATCCTCACAAGGAGGAGTAGGATTTTGTGAATTAACCTGAAGTGTCATGGCTACTATAAAGAAAGCAACTAACCCTAACACTGACAATAGACTCTTTACATTTTTTTTCATGTGCTTTAATTTATCATTTATCAAAAAATATATATTCTTTATGATAAAAAAAATGTATCTATAATTATTTTATATTTTAAAACATGAAGGCTCTTACTAACCTTAATTAGCAAGCATGGAAAGTTCATTTCGATTGAATAGAATGTGCTCAACGATAGGGTAGCGATTTGAAAGTAACTAGTTAGTGGTTTATCTTTAGGACATGAAAAAGGCATTTCGCATTATTGGCATACTTGTTTTAAGTCTCATTCTTATACCCTTCGTAGGCTTTTTGGTGATAGACGAAAAACTTCCTACTGGAGAAAGTGGAGAAAGAGCAGACGCATTAGCCATGCAAATGATGGAATCCCTGAATAAATCCGCTTGGGATGAAACCGAAGAAATTTCCTGGACTTTCAAAAGCATTCATACCTATACATGGAATAAGGTTGACAATGTGGTCAATGTGAAATGGGGAGATAATGAGGTACAACTCGATCCTGAATCTATTTCAGGGGTTGTGATCAATGCAGAAGCCTATACCTCGGCTGAAGTAAAGGGTCTAATTAAGGTCGCTTGGGATTACTTTAATAACGATAGCTTTTGGCTTTGTGCCCCATTTAAGGTTTTTGATCCTGGCACAGAGCGCAGCATCGTACAGCTCGAAGATGGCAGCGAAGCACTTATGGTGACTTACACCACAGGCGGTACCACGCCTGGCGATTCATACCTATGGATTTTAGACGAAAACTATCGACCAAAAGCGATCAAAATGTGGGTATCTATCATTCCTCTTGGTGGTTTAGAGGCATCATGGGGAAATTATCTAACCCTAGAATCTGGTGCGATGATCGCCCAAGATCATTTTCTTTTTGGTACTGTCAATATTGATTTAAATGTAGTAGAGTAATTACCAGCAAAGGGTATCAGTGACTGAGTCAGTTTAAAATGAGTCTGTCTATTAACCGAATTTACCAACCGCAATAATCATTCAAACGGCAACCAATAGGTAGTTGTAATTATGTTGATGATGCTAAATTATAACACAGCACAGAGTACAATGATTAAATTATATCATCGACTCATAAAATAAATATTCAACCACTGATAATTATTAATAATAAAGACCTTTCTTATTTAGACAAAAAATAGATCGCATAGTAAAAACCTTAGAAATTCGGATAAAGCGCAGTGTTATCTTATATTTAGGCAGACAAAAGTAGCCTAATGTATTCGAAACCTATTTTTTACATCATTTTCATATTTATATTTCTGGGCATCTCTCCTAATGCCGCAAGTGGCCTATCTGGATCTCAAACCCTTAGTGAGCAGGAGGTACAAAATCTAATCTCACAGGCTAAAAAATCGGGTTATGGAATCGATAAAATAGGCGACTTTGCCAGACTCAAAGGCTTAAGCGAATCGGACATCTCAGCTCTCATGTCGAAAGCCTCTCAACAAGGCTCCTCTGGCGCCCAAGAGGTCAGTTCACCCGCAATAAGAACAAGTAGCTCCCCTGCTCCTGTTGGATTAGCCGAATCTCCTAATCAGGCTACTAGTAGCACTTCGAGAATATTTGGCTCCTCTATTTTTAATAACCCAAACCTCACATTCTCGCCAGACCTTAACATGCCCACACCACAAGGATATATCCTAGGCCCTGGAGACCAAATTAACGTACAATTGTGGGGTAGGACAGAGTTGAGTCTCAGTTTGACAATTACCCCTGAAGGTTATGTCACTACGGCCAGCCTCGGGCCCATCTACGTCAATGGACTCACCATTGAGAAAGCAACGAGTGTAATTAATAGTCAACTGAATAGAATATACGATGGTTTGATACCTAGCATTAACGAAAAACCTACAGTATTTTCATTAGTTACGCTGGGCCAAATTAGATCCATTCAGGTTACAGTCGTAGGAGAGATCACTGCACCGGGGAACTATACCCTTAACTCTCTATCTACTATATACACTGCATTATATGCAGCTGGTGGGCCAAGTATCAATGGGACTTACAGAGATATCCAGCTCATCAGAAATAATGAGTTGCACACTTCTTTAGATATTTATGATTTCATCATTAACGGAACACGGGATGAAGACGTTATACTGAAGCACAACGATGTTATTTTAATCAAGCCATATTCCGCTCGGGTGAGCTTAGCAGGAAGGACAAAGCGAATAGGTCTATTCGAAATCAATGAAGACGAATCATTAGCAAATTTATTAGAGTTTGCAAGTGGGTATGAGCAGAATGCAGATCGTACCAAACTTCTTGTTATAAGGTATGCTAAAGAGGGCACTAGACTAATGACCATCAAGAGTAATGAGATAGACAATTTCAAGCTTCAAGATGGCGACTTTATCAGGGTATCTCCTTTCAACAATAAGTATGTAAATAGAGTGGTAATCGAAGGTGCGGTCATGAATACTGGGCAGTATGAGCTCACTGAAAAATTAACAGTAAAAGGTCTAATCTCCCAAGCAGGAGGACTCAGAGGAGATGCCTATGAAAAAACCATGCTACTCTACAGAGTAACAGAAGTTTTTGATCAAGAAGTGTTCTCTTTTAATCTAGCGGCACTTATGAACGGAGATATAGATGATACCCTCTTGAAACCAGATGATATTGTAGAAATTAAGTCAAGATTTAGTACATCAGAAGAACCATACGTTCGAGTGACAGGAGAAGTAGCCAATCCAGGAGTGTACCCTTATTTTTCGAATATCACTCCCAATGAACTGATTCTACTTGCTGGAGGTATTCGAGCTAATGCAAGCACGGAGATTGAAATATATAGAGTCAACAAACAAGAAAACAATTCTTACAAAAGCGAAATCATTAAAATGGACCTGCTTGATAACGATGGTGATTCAGACCTCAACTTATCCCCATTTGACAGAGTCTATGTAAGACAGAATTCAGATTATAGGTTGAACCGAGAGATAAGAATCACAGGTGAAGTTCAAACGCCTGGTTTATTTGCCCTAACTAACGACCAAGAGAGAATATCCGAAATAATTAAAAGAGCTCAGGGATTGACAGAATATGCTTACCCTGAAGGTGCTATATTGATTCGTAAAAGTGAATTATCTAGCGGTAATGTAGGATTTGTGATAGACCAAAGCGCAATCAATGGGCTAAGGAAAAAAATATTAGAAAACTCTGGGCTCCGTCCAAATGTCAAAGACTCTTTAACAAAAAGAGTTGATCTGATCACCGAGGAGAGCTATTCAGGCCTAAACACGAGTTTAGTGACTGAGTCGAGAAGAGCTTCTTTACTAAGGTCTGTTGAACAAAGCAACTCTTCATTATCGCTGCAGTTACCAGATTATGAGCCCGTGGCAATTGACCTGACTGAAATTCTAAAAAACCCTGGTGGCGATGCCGATTTGTTTTTAAGGGCTGGGGATTTAATTTCTATTCCCTCAGAACTAGAAACCGTTAGAGTCAGTGGGGAGATCGTTTCAAATATTATTCTTCCATATTCTGAGAGAAAAAGTTTCAGGGGATATATTGATGAATCAGGGGGCTACATGCAAAGTTCACTCAAAGGGAGAAGCTATGTACAATACCCCAATGGAGAGAGAGCAGGTGTCAAACGGTTCTTAATTTTCAAATCATACCCTAAAATACTCCCTGGCAGCACTATCGTGATTGCAAAGAAACGAGAACGAGCTCCATTGAATTTATCAAATGCAGTCTCTGCTTTTGGATCTCTCTTAACAGTTGCACTCTTAGTTGACAGACTCACTAACTGATGAAAATAGGGATAAGATTTATTACTAAAAAACAACCATGAGTAAAGAGGAAAACAACGACCTCGATTTAACTCAAATTTTGAAAAAAATTTGGTCAAATAGACGTCTTTTGTATATCACTACGGGTATCATTGTGGTATTCGGAACCATCTGGACAATTGCGGCACCTAAAGAGTACAGCTCTGAGGTAAAAATGCTTTCTGACCTAGGTGGAACCAACACAAAACTGGGGAAATTCTCTGGCCTAGCTACTTTAGCGGGGATCAATTTACCAGTCAGTACAGCTTCCACAGATATATCACCTGCTGCATATTCAGAGATAATAGCTTCCTTACCGTTTCAGAAAGAACTATTGACTACAAAAGTATCGTCTAAAGAATTTGGCGGAGACCTCATACTCCTTGACTATTTAATTGCAATCCGAGAGGATGATCGGCAATTGACAATCAAAAAATATACCCTCGGCTTACCCTCGACCATCATAAAAAGTCTTCGTCCTAAACAAACTAATACGAGTGATGTATTTGAGCCATCGCTACAAAAGCTTTTTCTTCTCTCTACAGAAGAATCACAAGCTATTGGTAATCTGAAGTCAGCTTTAACACTTGAGATTGACGAAACTACGGGTGCAATCTCAATTGAATCAATCTTACCAGAAGCGATACCTACGGCACAACTTGCAGACAATGCACAAGTAATACTTGAAAAATTAGTCCGCCAATATAAAATTCAAAAAGCGGAAGATCAGCTTGACTTTATTCAGGAGCTTTATAATCAGAAAAAAATAGAATACGAAAAAGCGCAAAACGATTTGGCAAATTACCAAGACGCCAACCGGATTATTTCTAACTCAATAGGATTTAGTGAGCAGCAAGGTTTCCAAGATCAATATAACCTAGCCTTTGGTATTTTCACTCAAATCTCTGGGCAATTGGAAGCTAAGAAAATTGAAGTACAAGAAAGCACACCCGTTTTTAGCATCATCCAGCCATCAATTATTCCTAAATCAACAGTTGGACCAAACCATATATTAACCATACTAGTGGCTCTATTCGTAGGGTTATTTTTAGGGTTAATGCTCATTTTCTTAAAAGAATTAAAGGTTTACATCGCTAGCCAATGGTAATATCTAAATATGAAGCATTTAATAAGCGGTCGCGATTATAAAGTAATGCAATGGGTGAAAAATTCACCCGAACAAAACCTAGTCGCAATAAAAGGTTCAAGGCTTCAATTTGGTATTAAAGTCATAAAGCAAACTTTTTTTTCCAAAGCTTCTGAACTGACCGTTATTCAGCGATATCTTAACGACTATCCCAGTTACTTCAAGAGTCTTTTGCTAGTCATATCAGATATTTTCTATATTAATTATTTAAGATTAAGAGGGATTGAGCTCTGGTGGTTATGTCATAATATAGACAAGGAATCACATAACAACTACCCACGAATCATTCAGTATAGGCGTCATCTAGTATTAAATTATGCCACAAATGTCTTGGTCACTGACCCTTTACTAGAGAAATATGCACGTCTACTTTTTCGGAAATATAACATAAATGTAAAATCAGTCTGTTTTGGGCCTTATGACCATGATCTATCCATTCATGCTTACCCAAAACAAGCTACAGTTCCGATTGGAGATGTATTGAGTTATGAATCAATTGGTGCTTCAGAACTATTCAAGATCCTTAGGCAACAAAAGACACCGATGAATTACATTGGTTATTGTGCAGGGGGAACTCTGGCTAAAAAGAAGTACCTACAATTTTTACCCAATCTTATAAAAAAATCAATCGAGCAAGAGTTGGACCTTACCGTTTTAGTTATTTCTAACTTGAAACGACCAATGGATACGGTGCTTTACGATTACCTAGTCAGCTCGCCACACATTGTATTTGTAAATTCATTAATGGATATCGACCTATTAGAGTTGGCGAGCCATATAGATTTTTACTGGACAGGTTACAATGACATTTCAATCCCCTATTCCATACATGCAGCGAGTACGACCCATGTACCTACCATCTCATTGGACATGGGGGTGATACCCTTGATTCTGAAAAATTATCAAATCGGATTTACGGTTAAGAATGACCTCAGTAACTTAACTGAAGTATTTAAACACATGAACCAAGATGAATTTAGATTTGCAGAATTCACTGCTACACATCAATGGAATTCATTTGAAAAATTACTTGCAACAAAAACATGACAGAAGAGATAATACATATTGGTTTTTCTAAATCAGCCTCGACATTCCTTCAGTCAATTTTCTCCACGAATGACGAAATTGTCTATTTATACAAATCTGGCAGGTTTAGTTTACTGAAGGAGGGTAAACCTTTGCCTTCAATCATGCACTCAACGCGTACCATTCTTGAGAGTGATGAACATATAGTATTGCCCGAATGGCACCCTCAGCTCCACAGAGTTAGAACTACTAGACTTAAGACCATTGATGACGTATTTAACAAAATCCAATCTGAATCAAAGAAGCCGAAAATTATTCTTGTAGTTCGCAACCAGTATGATCTTCTAGTTTCACGTTACTCACAGTTTGTTGTGGGCAGTGGAGGGAAATTGGGACTCCATCAGTTTATTAAGGCCATGCTGGGTAATAATGAAGACATATCATTTTACGACAACTACTATGCGGCTATTATACATAAACTTAAAAAGACATTTGGTGAAGGTCAAGTACACGTTATCCTCTATGAGGATTTAAAGTCAGAGTCGGAAAAGATAATAATGGAATTGAACGATTTCACTGGTCTTACTTTCAAATATGAAAAGCCACGATTTAAATCACAAAGGAAAGGTCTTTCAGCTCAGGGCCTTAGGCTACTAGTTTTAATCAATAGAT
>JBLIES010000067.1:0-15708 GCA_047633135.1 Roseivirga sp. | reverse complement strand
AATGTCCACTCATAAGTAGAAAACCCAATGCCAGCGGTTAGCACTGGGTTGTTACTCGAAGTGGAGCAATAAAAATCTTGTTCTGGTAAAAGACCCTCAGGTATTCTCGCTCTATTCACTAATATGCTCCTTTCTATAGAACAAGTACCATCACTGATGCTCACCGTGTAGGCTCCTTCGGCATTTATAATCAGAGGATTCCCAGTCCCTGCTGCTTGACCATCTCTTGTCCATGTGAAACTTGTCGCAGTTCCACCGAGTACATTGACCGTCAGTGTTATTGGTTGACCATCATCGCATGCTGGGCTAGAAATTAAGGAAGCTGCTAGTGGGGTTGGAATAGTGACCACTTCAATTGCATTGGCCGAGCAGGTTAAATCACCCGCCTCTCGAACCGTAACGTTGTAACTGCCACTGGTAGTAACGGTAATACGCCTACCGTTTTCACCAGTAGACCAAATAAAGTCATAAGTGGTGCTAGGATTCTCATTCAAAATCCGAGCTTCCAGTTCTATTTCTCCATCACAAACGTCACCATTAGTCACAATTTCAACGTCTGGCTGAATGGTAAGGGTCACTATTGTAGATGTAGTAACAGGGCAAGCTATGCCAGGGGCATCAGCCGTAACTGAATATGTCCCACTTTCATTTGCGGTGATTGATGCACCATTGATTGTCGTTCCGCTTGGTGAAGTCCAAACATAACTTGTACCATCCGTTGATGTAGCGGTAAGTTGTGCGGTGGGCGTGATTGCACAGGCGTTGGTATTGTCTACGCTAATCTGTAGGTTTTGAACATCTGTGGGTTGATCTACCAATATACCTGTGGCCGTGGCCACACAGTTAGGAGGAACTGTAGAGGTAACCTCTATAGAGTAAGTACCCCCACCCAAGTTCGAAATAACGAATCCATTTGCCGCGGCCGCGCCAGACATTGGCGGAAATCCAGCTTCTGATCGAGTCAGGATGTAATTAACAGGAAAAACTGCTGGATCACTTAATGTGACAGTAATGTCCCCATCATTTACATTACAATTGGCATTTGAGGCTACTGCTGTTGCCGTAAATGCATTGTTTTGCAAAGCAATGCCACTAAGACTGTCAGTACAGCCAGAGCTATTGTCGGTAATACTCACCGAATAGGTGCCTCCATCTAGTCCTGAGACAAGTACGCTTGAAGGACCCGCTATTGATTGATTTTGCTCAATTGTACCACTAGAAGCATCAGTGACACTATAATTATAATCACCATTTCCTCCTATATCGAATGTAAACGAACCATCAGCATTACCGCAAGTAGGCTCTACAATTGCTCCTTGGGTTAAGTTGGGTGATGCACCTATAGTAACAACGGTTGAGTCGCTGACGAAACACCCAGCCGATGCAGGGTCTTCGATTGAGATGACATAAGTGAAAATTCCAGGAGTGCTGGTATCCACACCGATCGTTCTTGTATTCGTCAAATTAGTAGTGGAGTTGTCAGGATTTATTCTAGACCATTGGTATACATTAGCATTCACTCTTGGATCTAGGGTAAGTGATTCACCCTGACAGAGCGTGGCCGTCTCTGGTAATTCAATTTCGAAAGGGGGGGCCGCGAAAACTGAAGCGGTTGAAGTACAAGCTCCTCCGGCATTATTTGTAATCGTTACCGTATAAATTTCTTCTTGATCTACAGTGTAGAACCGCGTGTTACTGACCACCGCACCTTGACTGTTAGTCCATACAAAGTTCAAGCTTGGGTCGTCAGGATCACCGCCAAGGGCATCCAAAGGGAAGCTGGCACCATCGCAAATGACTACGGCAGTTGGTATAGCAGGTCTTCTTGGAATGTCAAAGACTTCAATCGCTCGAACTAAGGTGGTGTCAAATCCACAGCGATTCGAGATGTTCAAAGAGATGTTGAATGAGCCTGATTGCCCTTCTGGAAATACATATGCGGTATCTTGAGCGGCCGCACTAAAAATGGTATTATTAGTCTCGTCAATAATAGTCCAAAGGAACTCATCAATATCTGAGGTACCGATTCCTGCAAGTGGGACTCTTTCTTCCACGCAGGTGAGGTCTGGGGCAGAAATCCCAGGGGCCATTGGTGGGTTGGCGTTATTTTGAACAAAATTCGGTAAACCCAGGCGAGAATTCCCAACAGTAAGCGAAACCTGTCTTTGATTAAAACTAGAAAAAGCAGCGGTATCTTCGTTAACCGAGATGGAACCTATAAAATTAGTTGCAGACGGACTTCCTGGTACTTCCATGGCCACATAGAGTTGACCATCAGGACCAGTTTGAATCGCACCATAGTTGACCGCAGTAGTGCTGCTTGTTGAAATATCTGTTTTAGAAGCTTCACGACTGGCTTCTGTGGAAGCACTATCAATTCTGTATTCTAATATCCTCCCACCAGGGCTTCCACCATTTCTATTATTCAGCGTTGCAAAAATTTTATTTCCATTCAGTGAGAAGTGTACATCATAGAGTTCATCATTCACATTTGGCCCGCCTATACTCACATCAATTTGATATTCAAATTCGGTTAACTCGCCTTGGTTTTGATCAAATTGGAATAGCTCTATGTAGTCGTCAGTACCCTCAATTAAGGCGACTGCAACTCTAGCACCATCACCTGAGAATTTCATTCCAGCCTGACCGCTCAAAGCGTCATTTACGCTGTGCACTGAACCCAGAGAAGAAAGTACAGGTGGCCCTATTCCCGCATTTGTAATAGGATAGGCCCTAAATGTATTCGTTCCATATTCATGAGATAATAGCCAATACCCATTGCCGCCTTCTAAAGCGGATAGCTTTTCTGTGCTTTTTGTGAAGAGGACATTGTCTTTAGAAATCACATCCCCCAGTCCGTTATCTTCTTTTAAGTCGACCACAGAATATTTGAGCATGTAAGTGCTAGTACCATAAATTTCTTGTGTGGTGAAAACGTAATAGAGTGTTTCGTCATCAGCAAATGGTATGATTAAGACGGACTGTGTCGAATTGATGTCACCGCCAATATTTTCACCATTTGGCATAATAACGTTCTCTACATTCCAAACTGTGGAACCATCGCTATAGAAAAGGACATCTCCATTGGCATCGGATATGGTGGAGGTTCCTTCTGGCGCATCCATGGCATGGGCGGTCGTGATACTCCGCGGTGGCGGGTCCAGCCCATCGACTTCATTAAAATCAATCCCTGCACCATTACCGAAATACCAGATATTTGCAGTTGGGTTTTCATCGCCATATACAGTCACTTCAACAGTTTCGTAAATTGGGCAACCGGTGGCAGGGGTAATCACAACCCAATAATTGCCAGCCTCAGTAACATCGATAGCAGCAGTGGTTGCTCCAGTATTCCACCTGTATGTGTATGGCCCACCTGTCGCACCTCCACTTTGTCCTTGTCCGCCATCTTCAGGCTCAGCATTCAGGTTGAGTGTTTCCCCTGGACAAATAGTGGTATCGCTTAAACTTACTTGAATATCATTTTCCAAAACTTCACCCATAAGTGTGTTGGAGGCAACTGGCCCACCTAGTCCTTCAAATTCAACAAATAGTGTAGCGGAGTAAAAACCAGCCTGTTCAAAAGTGAATATTGGGGCCACACCCTGTGAGGTGAGTCCAAACGGTTGAATGTCCCAGAAATAATTTATGGGTATGGCGGTAGGAGGGTCAATACTCACATAAAACTGGACTGGGTTATTCATGCAGTAGTCACCGTTTTCTGCAATGATAACTACCGGGCCTATGGCTGCTGCGGGCGTGAATTGTTGAAAATAATTGGATGCTGGGTCAAAGTCTTCAAATAAACTAGACTCATAGTTCAAATTATCAATGATGGCATTTGGCGCTGTAATTCTTCCCAGCCTTCTTGGCCCTGCGGCTGTCTCTTGATAAATATGGTAGACTGAGCTGTCAGGCGCTAATAACAGACTGTGACTTTGACCAACAGGCGTAGCAAGTATTGGTTCAACCGAAGCGAGACTGTCAATTAAATTGAGTCGATACACATTGCCCGTGGTAGCGGTATTTCTACTAAAAAATAGGTTTGAACCATCGATCGACCAACTGACTGAACCTGAAAGACTTTGATTAGGAACGAAGGAATTAGCCACTGCTCGATTGAACATAAGCTCTGGTGCATCTCTGTTGAAATCTAATATTTGTATGTTGACGTTGTTTGAAGGGACAATGGCCAACTGAGTACCGGAAGGGTTGAACGACAGATACGCTGCTTGAATATTAATAGCGAGTGCTGTTGGAGCTCCTTGGGGATCGAATGTTCCAGAAAGATTTGGTACCTCATGAATCTCGAAATTCCCATTATCAGAATTTTGAGTGATTAACCAAAATTGACTCAAGTCACCAGAGGCTATACTTGTCATGCCACCCCCACGATTAATGATGGGCGTAACAGCGTTTTTTTGAGTGACTACTCCGGCAGGGGGACCATTTGCCCTATTGCCTTGCCGATTCATGTCAATTACCGTGAACAAAATAGTACCAGCAGCATTTCTTTGAAATAAATAAAATTGATTTAACAATCCTGGAATCGGACTGACAGATAAGGCTTGAATGTCATTGGCCGTTATTAAGCCATCACCATTTTGCATGATCGAATTTGTTCCATCATAGATATTAATACCATCCGAGTAAAATAAAAGATCACCCGAGGTTGGGTCAGTCACGGTTATTTTTTCACCAGTGTTGGTTTGGGCGATCTTTCCTTGGTCTAAAAAAGAGGCTGACCCAGAGGCCTTTCCAAATGTTAAGGACTGATCGTTATTTGAAAAATACCAGTTATGCCGTGTAAAATTTTGTGCTTGAACTAAAGCGGCAAAAGTGATTCCTAAGAGAAGAAGTAAAATTTTAGTTTTTCCTACCACGTGTAATCTATATTATTGTAAAACATTGAAGCTTAAACTACTCCTCTATTACGTGGTTATTAGACTTTTTAGTATATTCATCGCTTCTTGAAAAGATGTTCGAAGATAACGGATTTCTTTTTATGAAGATACTCTAGAGCTGTTGGCTTTCGGAGAAAAAAAATAACTTTACGGTTCACAATAGTTTCATGGTAATCGAACGTTAAAGATAAAAAAGTATAAATGCGTAAAGTAATATTACTGCTGGTAGCAATTTTAGGAGTCGGCCTCGGGCAGGTGAGAGCACAGGATCCTCAATTCTCTCAATTTTATGCAGCACCCTTGTACATTAATCCAGCCTTTACGGGTGCTTCAGGGTTCACAAGGGTTGGTTTAAATTATAGAAATCAATGGCCTTCTTTAGATGCCTCATTCGTCACTGCCTCAGTTTATGTTGATCATTTTATCGAAAAATATAATAGCGGTATAGGTTTTATTGTGACAACAGATAAAGAAGGCGTTGCTGGTTTAAAAAGCAGTAATTTTGGTGTCAGCTATGCATATCAACTGAAAATCAATGATAACTTGGTGTTTAGGCCTGGTATTCAAGTGAATTATTTCATGAGGAATGCTAATTTCACCGACCTTGTTTTTGCAAGCCAAATTGATCCTGTGAATGGATTTGATCCAAGCTTACCGGGTGATCCGAGTGTGTCGGGGAGTAATTTAAATGTGAATTATCTCGACTTTTCTGTTGGAGGAATTTTTTACTCACGTAATTTATTTTTGGGTGGTTCAATTCAACACATTACCGAACCTAATCAATCGCTTTTGGATGGAAACAGTCCTTTACCACAAAGGATTAGCATTCATGGAGGGTATAAAATTTATTTGAAGGAAGGAGCTTTAAGAAGAGACTTAACTTATACACGAAAAGAAAGAAGTATCACTCCTGTGTTTCAATACAAAACCCAAGGGCAGTTCAGTCAATTGGATGTAGGGTTTTTCTTACACTTAGAACCAATCAATTTGGGATTGCAGTACAGAGGTTTACCGCATAAGAAATTTGAAAACTTCCCTAATAATGAAGCTTTAGTCTTCACTTTTGGGGTAACGAAAGATGATTTTAATTTCGGTTATAGTTTCGATTATACTTTATCTGATTTAGGAGTAGCCGCAGGCGGAGCGCATGAGATTTCGATCGCCTATTTCTTGCAATTGGGAAAGCCTCTTAAAGTCCCTAGAGACAAATGGAGAATCCCTTGTCCGAAAAATTAAATTATGACGAGCGATCAGCTGTTGTACGTCATCGTTGGAATCGTTCTGCTAGATTATGCTTTTGATCAAGGGTTGGGTTTTTTAAATCTCAAATTTTCAAAATCAGAATTACCTCAAAAGCTTAGAGGCCTTTACAAAGCGGAGGAGTACACTAAATCGCAAAGGTACCTTAAAACACAGTCAAGGTTTTCTTTCCTCACGTCAGCTTTTAGTGTTTTAATCTCTGTTTTAGTGCTTCTGCTAGGTGGGTTTGGTTTACTCCAAAATTGGATTGAATCTTATTTATCGAATCCAGTTTTCGTCTCGTTGGTTTTCTTTGGGATGATTTTTATCGTTTCGGATATTTTGAATTTGCCTTTGCAACTTTACTCCACCTTTGTGATCGAAGCAAAATTCGGTTTTAATAAAACGACCTTAAAAATTTTTACAATGGATAAGTTAAAAGGTTATTTATTGGGGATTATTATTGGTGGACTTATTGGATACGCTTTGCTTTGGCTGATTTTTGAGTTAAAAGAGCAGTTCTGGTGGCTGGCATTTTTAGTAATTGCAGCTTTTTCATTGTTGATGAACGTTTTTTATGCCTCACTCATTCTACCGCTTTTCAACAAGCTTAAACCCTTAGAAGAGGGCAGTCTTAAAGAAAAAATTAATGCTTATGCGGCTCATGTGAAATTCCCCTTGGACAGTATCTTCGTGATTAATGGTTCAAAAAGATCTACCAAGGCCAATGCTTTTTTCTCAGGGATGGGTAGGAAGAAGAAAATTGTTTTATATGATACGTTAATTGACAACCACACCGAAGAAGAACTAGTGGCGGTTTTAGCACATGAGGTAGGTCACTTTAAAAAGAAGCATATCGTTCAATCGATGATCATTTCTTTTTCACAAATGGCACTGACTTTATTTATTTTATCGCTCTTGATCTTTAACCTAGACTTATCTCTTGCCTTAGGTGCTGACTCGATATCGGTACCCGTGAATTTGATTGCATTTGGCCTTTTATACACCCCAATATCCAAAATAACGGGTACTTTAATGAATCTACTAAGTCGAAAGAATGAATATGAGGCAGATGCATATGCTTCGGTTACTTACAATTCCGAACCTTTGCAGAGTGCTTTGAAGAAACTTTCTGTTGATAGTTTGAGCAACCTGACGCCACATCCAGCTTATGTTTTTGTCAATTACTCTCATCCTACCTTACTGCAGCGATTGAATGCAATGGAGAACATCATTACCTAAAAGCAGTTGGGCTCGGCTTATTGATCAAGAAATCTGTAAACCTAAAACCGCTATTCCCAGATAGGTCTAAATCATTCAGTGGAATTCCGATAGGGGCATCAGGATAATAGGCAAATCTAATTTCAATTGCCCGGAAGGTGAGGTTATCATTTCTGATTCGAACGCCTAATCCTACGCCCGTTTGACCTTTTTCTCTGAAAATGTCTTGTTCTCCATTATTGACTAAACCAAAATCAAAGAAACCGAAAACTGCAAATCGAAATTGAAGGGCCTCTAATGGGGTAAAACTTACCGTTTCAATGTTCATTAAAAAGCGCTGTGTCCCTCTCAGGGTGTTGGTTTTTAATCCTCTGATTCCATTCCGATCCCTAATGTCTACAAATTCGAAAGGAAGGCGACCAATACCATAATCATAACTAATATTGATAAACTGCCTAAATTTCCATCGCTTAAGATCTAACAAGGGGCTGAAAAACCTAAAGTCTGCTCCCAAAGAACCTTGTTCGAATTGCTGATTATGGAGGAAACTCTCTAATGAAAGACTACCCAGAAAATAACCAGCTTCGCGAATATATCCACCCCTGCTTACCTTACCGCCTATGAAATACCTTTCCTTGAATTCGCCCCACTCAAAGCCCCCCGTCAGCTCTATTAAAGAGCCATAGGGAATGTCTTCGGTTCTTCCATAACCAAAGACTAACTGATCTTTGAAGTATCTCCTTTGTGAAATACCAATGGAGCCAAGCGCTGTAGTTCTGTCATGAAAACGCTGATTCATATCGGTGTCTACTGGAGGTCTTAGTGAATAATCGATGTTAGAAATTCTACCAGAAACTATCAATCGTGTTCTTTGATTCAATACCTCATTTTTGAGGCCTAAGGGAAAAGCCCTCGCCAACCAAAGATCTTGGAAATCATACCATTCATTGATAATTTGGCTATCGAACTGCTGATCAGAAACAATATTAGAAAGTTCTTGAAACCGAAGTCTTTGGTTGCTGATCTCAATGCCTCCAGCAAATTTGATTTTTGGAGCAACAAAATCCCGTTGTAAGATTACACGACTATAATCTCTATTGACTGTATTGGAGTAATCGACCTCTAAAGAGGTGAATGTTTTCTTAATATTGGGCACTCTGTACCTTACTTCATAACTCACTTTTTGGTCGGAACTGTTGTCGATCCCTATTCTGTTATCGAATTCATGACCAGAACCAAAAATGTTCTTGTGATTGATTCTGAGTAATCCAGCATCAAAATCGCGTGCGTCAACATCAAATGAGAGTGCTAATACATCTTTCGTAAGGATTTCTACATCCACTACATTTGAGCCATCGTTGCGTGGTTTTAAGTAGATTCTTGCATCTTTGAGGTATGGCAATTCACGAATTATCCGCTCATTATCGGCAATGAGAAGGGGGTTGACTAAATCGCCAGTTTCAAATAAAAGGTTGTTTAAAATTACCCTATCCCTCGTTTTAAAATTGGCTGTATTGCCTGCTTTTTGCAAGAATGATTTCGGCCTGACTTGAGGCCTTTCCATCGAGGTGCCCAATGGCTCTAATTTGGTAAGAGAAATTTCTCCGATAGTTTGATTGCTAAAAGCCTTGTAAGGGTTTTCACTCTTCAAAAAATTACTATTATCTATTTTAATATCTTCAGACGGTAGTTTGAACAGTAGTTTAAAGAGTGATTTTGTCCATTTTCTTTGTGACCATTTGTCTTTTAATCGAAAATAAAAATCTCCGCTAACCTTATAGGAAAGTGTGTCTGCGAGAATTAGGACAGTATCTTTGTCAAATCTGAGACTATAACCCTTTAGAAGAATGGTGGTGTTTTTGGGTAAAACGAGCGTATCGTATTTCACTTTATTGTCTTGCGCACAAAGAGGACTCAATGCAAAAAGGCATAAGAGAATGGCGATATATTGCTGAGTATTTTTGATAACAATCGGCTTTACAGCTTTCTTTCAATATAATATAAAGAAGCTACTTAGTGATAATATACAAAGCTAAAAACGATTATTAAAGAAAATCAATATCGATACTGCCAGGATACTTCATGAGGTAAGTAAGGCCATCTTGAGGTGTCATGCCTTCAAAAAGGATTTTATAGAGCGTATCAGTAATCAAGGGTTTGATTCCTTGTGCATCGGCCAGTTGTTTAATGATTTCGATCGTATTGACGCCTTCGGCCGTTTCTTCCATTTCAGCGATCGCTTCGATTCGGGTTTTACCTTGGGCTAATTTAAAACCAACGGTATAGTTTCTACTCGTTTGGCTGGTAGCGGTAGCTACTAAATCACCAATGCCTGCTAAGCCAATAAAAGAGGATATTTCACCTCCAAGGGCTTTCCCAAGGTAAATCATTTCGATTAATCCTCGACTTATGAGTAAACCTTTGGCGTTATCTCCAAAACCAAGCCCCGAAATTATGCCTGATGCAATTGCGATTATATTCTTCAGCACACCGCAAAGTTCTACTCCTTTTAAATCTGGGTTACCATAGACTTGAAATTTTTCTGAACGCAGGAGTCTTTTTCCTTCGTTGATTACTTCATTAAAGGGGGAGGCAATCACTGTGGCCGCGGGGTGATTAAGGGCTAATTCTTTAGCCAAATTTGGGCCTGCCATACAGCCAACTCTTACCACAACACTTTCTTCGCGAATTACTTCGCTCATTGTTCGAATACAAGACTTGTCGAGTTTGAAGTCTGGGAGTCGCTCTTTTGGGTAGACAAGGTCTAAGCCTTTCGTGCCATGAATTAAAACATGATAAGGGTGGAGATAGGGCGCTAATTGCCGAATTGAATCCCGAAAGTGGACCGAAGGAACAATGGGGAAAATTACATTACAACGCCCTGCTAAGTCCTCTAAGTCATTAGTTATTGCAATTCTAGGGTCTAATTTTTGTCCACTTGATGTTCTGGAAGACTCTATTTTTTCTGCAGTTTCTTTAGTTCGCGCATAAAGGATGACGTTGGAATTTATGGCAAGGATATTCGCCACAGCTGTGCCAAAACTGCCTGTACCAATAACGCCTACATATTCTTTATACATATTTTTCGAGGTTATAGCCAACTAATCGATTATGATAATAGAAAAGTAAATTCAAGTCTTGGGTATAAATTTGACCAGCTTTATTCTTGATTAAGGGTCTTTTTGCGTGATACATTCCTACATTAGTAAGGCCGTGATTGATAATGTCATCAGGGTCTCCTGTTAAATAAGGGGATACGCTTACTTCCCCTTTATTGTACATGTTATGGACCTGTTTTAGCAGACGACAAAAAACTTCTTTGAACTCATCATACGGAATCACCTGGTCTTCTTCGGGTATTCTCAATAGGTTATACAAGTCCAGTTTGTTGTACTTCTTTTGAAATATTTCGAAAGCAGTGAAAGCAACTAGGTGACTCGCAAATACTTTATTAATTCTATGGAATTCTTCTACAATTCTATCGCTCAACATTCGGGTATATTCGTCCTCCCTTTGTTGATCGTGAGAAATTATTTTACCGTCTTTCGTGAAATATTCTTGAGTATCGATCTGTCTCCCCGATTTATCGTAACTATTGCCCTCAACATCAACATAATTGCCAAGTACATCTAAACCTTTACCAATTGAGACTGAAATATCAGACCCTTTTGTGAAGAACTTTAATAAGAAGGCAGAGATTTTATATGAGGTAGAATATTCATCATTCTCAATGTAATAGCGTTCTTGTCCCTTTTGTTTTAAGTAGTCTCTGATTAAGGAAGGAGCTTCTAAAACGAAGTTATAATTCAGGGTAACAGGAATTATGAAAATTTTATGGATGCCATCTCGCTTACCCTTTTGGTAATTCACTCGCTGCGCTTCAATAGCAGTGCTAAGTAGTCCTAACTTCAGTCGTTTTTCTAATTGCCCAGACCTAGAACGTGTTCCTCCAGGGAAGAAAAGACTATGACATCCCTTTTGAATGGCTAGACTTGAATAACTTTTTAAGGTTTCTAAATAGAGAAGATTCTTCTTTCTTCGGTCTACTTTGTAGGCCCCAAGGCTCTCCATAAAGTAAGCGAAGATTCGAATATTGAAAAGATTAAGCCCAGCTCCGTAAATAAAGGCTGGGAGGCCAAGTGCACTGATCACCCAACCAATCAAAATAGAATCGAGATTACTGGAATGTGTAGGTACCATGATGATGGTGCCTTTTTTCGCTAATGCCCTTAGCTCTTCAACTTCACCGGTGATGTGGATTTTGTCTTGCAGAGAGAATCTAGTACTGAAGATAGACCAAAATCCTCTGGCCCTAGAAGCATTCAACAAACGGGAAAAACCAAAAGTAACGATGGATCGTGCCATGCGATAGCGCGATTTCTTAAAGTTTCCTGCGATTTCTTCAGCGTATCGGCCAATAATTTCGCCCAGAATTCTTTCTAAGGTTTCATCAATTTCTTCTTTGTTTTCTACAGTTGAAATAGCAACGAGTCGGTCTTTGATGGATTCTAGAAATTCGGCATCATCTGCTGGGTCAACCGCCCAGGCATTTCTTTTCACACGGAGCTTTTCCCTGAAGAGCGTTGTTTCTATTTCTTCAATAAGGCTGGAGCGTTTGGGACTAAGCCTCTTTATACGCTTAATACTCTCAGCAGTAACTTCCTTAATGAATTCCTCCCTGTTATTGCTCAGGTTTACAACTGGCCATTCATTAATGCCTCCCTTTACGACTTGATCGTATTTTTTCTTTACGTAGTCTTTACCTATTGGCTTCATTCAGTTTGTAAAAGGCGTAAAGGTAGGATAAAATTTATTTCGGCAGCAGCTACTAATGACAAAGTAATGAATTAAGACATTTTGCCATCGCGCTGATGTCATTTTCGGTATTAAACGAATGTAAGCAAATGCGTAATCGCTCTTCCCCTTCTCGCACGGTTGGGGACAAAATGGGGCGCACATCGAAGCCCTTATGTACTAGTTCATTAGCTACTTTTTTTGTAGTGAGATTGCCCGGTGTTAATACGACTTGAATCGCAGTGGGAGAATCGTATTGACTCGGCCTTTTAATGTCAAGTTGACTTTTAAAATAACCTATGTTTTGGTTCAGGCGCTCTACTCTTTCATTTTGTTCATTGGTCAAAGCCAACAAGGCCTGTTCTATGCTGATGAAATCGAAATTTGAAGGTGCAGTAGTGTAGATAAAAGGGCGTGCAAAATTGATGAGGTACTCTTTTACCTCATTGCTTGACGCTATGCATGCGCCATGTATACCTAGGGCTTTTCCAAAAGTGAAAATGATGGCGAAAACTCGTTCTGTAAGACCGTATTCAGCCACTAAACCAGTACCATTTTGACCAAAGACACCAGTACTATGCGCCTCGTCTACAACTAAATTTGCATTGTGCTTTTCACTAAGGTTGGCGAGCTCATTAATTGGTGCTAGATCGCCATTCATAGAGTATACTGATTCGCAAGCAATAAAGACTTTGCCTTCAGCTTTAAGTATTTTCTTTTCTAAATCGATGGTGTCATTATGCTTGAATGGAAATGATTTCGCTAAGCTCAAGCGGCAACCATCTTTGATGCAAGCATGCGAAAGTTCATCGTATAGAATGGTATCTCCCCTTTTCGGGATAGTGGAAAAGAATCCAAGATTGGCCGAATAGCCTGAGTTGAAAGTGAGGCAGCCTGCTACTCCAAAGAAATTGGCAAGCAGTTGTTCTGTTGATTCAGCTAAATCTGTATTCCCAGTCAGAAGCCGAGATCCAGTAGATCCGTTTTTAACAGTGATTGCAGAGTATCGAGCAACGATGCGGTCTTTAAGTTCTAAAGAGCGTGCAAAACCAAGGTAGTCATTTGAACAAAAGTCAATTAAGTCGCCATTGGGAATACTTAATGTCCGTTTATTGCCCGCTTGACTTCTTTTGTGAAGCGCTGCGCTAAGTTTTGCGTTGGTATCGCTCATTAATAGTCAATAGGTTGGCTAAAATTATAAATAATTAAGACTTTAGCATTTCGATTTAACCCAAAGCTATATCAAAGTCTTCAAAATCTTATTACTTTTTCTCTACGGCTATCATTTAAATGCCCAGCAATCTTACCGGAAATCAGAGTTTTCGATCACAAACGAAAATGATGTTTACCTCTTTAATGGTAGTGACGAATACTATTCAAACGGACTTATTTTCAATTATCGTTTTTTGTCCGCTTCCAAAGACACACCTCAAAAGCAGATTATAAACCTTGAACTAGGGCACAAATTTTTTACGCCAGATGGTATTACTATCCGTAATGCTATCAACTTTGATAGGCCCTATGCGGGGTTGCTTTATGTTTCCGCAGCTAAGGCAAGGTTTTTAAATAGGAAAACTAGAATCAATTATGGGGTTCAACTTGGTACTACTGGTAGGCCATCACTCGCTGCAGATTTGCAAATTTGGTATCATAATGCGGTTGGTTTTAAAAGACCTGCAGGTTGGGGCTTTCAAATACGGACAGCTTTGGTGCTTAATATTTTTGGTGCTTACAACAAACAGTTTAGCCTTTTACCAGGTAGGCTTGATTTGATTTCTTCCACTGGTGGAAGTATCGGTACTGGATTTACAAACGCATATCAAAACCTAGACTTAAGGATTGGCCAACTTAATGATTTGGATATTTCACCTTTTTTCAACGCGGTAATTGGCAGGGGTAGTCAAAATTTTGGCGCCAGTGCTTATTTCTATGTCGGTTATGGACTTACTTATGTCGCCCATGACATAACTACAGAAGGCAGTCTGTTCAATGACAATAGTCCACATACGGTGGGTGTAGTGCCTTGGAATCAGGGGGTTAGGATTGGCCTTGCAACCAGTTCTAACGATGCTACGTTCAAAGTAACATTTCATTGGATAAGTAAAGAGGTGAAAACGGCTAGAGATAATTCTTACCTATCGCTAATGCTTGCATTAAGATTTAAGAATAAGTAGATAATTAAACCAAACTTGGTAAAATTGGTTTTATCGAATAGAGAACGAAAGCACTCTAATTATCAATTGTGAAATAAAACCTCCGAATTTTTGGCGTTGGAGGTTTACCTATTAATATTGTGTTACTCTACAAAAATGGCTCCTAAGCTCTCAGAAATACAAGCTCCTATTGCAAATGAAATGGTCGAATTCGAGCGGAAGTTTCGATCGTTCATGAAAAGCAAGGTCTTTCTCCTAGATCAGATCATGAGTTACATAGTAAAACGAAAAGGGAAGCAAATGCGTCCTATGTTCGTTTTTTTAAGTGCCGGTGTTCTCGGGGATATATCTGAAAGAACATACAGAGGGGCTTCACTCATAGAATTACTTCATACCGCTTCATTGGTGCATGATGATGTGGTCGATGACTCTAATTATCGTAGGGGATATTTTTCGATCAATGCACTTTGGAAAAATAAGATTGCAGTTTTGGTAGGTGATTACCTACTGTCAAGAGGACTGCTGCTCTCCGTAGACAATGGTGATTTTGATCTGCTTAGAATAATATCTCAAGCAATGAAAGAAATGAGTGAAGGAGAATTGCTTCAAATGGCAAAAGCAAGGAACCTCGACATTACCGAAGATTTATATTACGATATAATTCGACAGAAGACAGCTTCGCTGATTGCTTCATGTTGTGCTGTCGGAGCGACAAGCTCAGGAGCATCAGAAGAAGATGTAATAAAAATGAAAGAGTTTGGGTTGAAAGTAGGGATGGCTTTTCAAATCAAAGATGATCTTTTCGATTATGGTGATCAAGAAATAGGAAAACCATTAGGGATCGACATTAAGGAACAAAAAATGACGCTGCCTCTGATTTATGCACTCCAAAAGGCAAATAAATTGAAGAAAAGAAAGATCATTAGGACAATAAAAAACCACAGTCACAAACCCGAAAAAGTAAAAGAGGTGATTGCATTCGTTAAATCCTCAGGCGGGATTGAGTATGCTAAATCAGTCATGGGTAATTATTATACAGAAGCAAAAACCATCCTTGAATCTTTTGAACCAAGTACTTATCGTGATTCGCTGAGTCAGTTAGTGACTTTCACTATAGAGCGAACAAAATAGCCACATAAATAAAAACGCCATACTTCGCAGCATGGCGTTCTTCAGTTAGTTAATAGTCTATTTGTAATTAGATTAAGAAAAGCGAAAAATCCCTTTTCTTGTCTAGTGGAAATATAACAACCAGTAATTAGAAACACCCTACTCTTATTTTTTATTTTTTGAACGGGTCGTAGCTTGATTAAAATAATGGGTCATTGAAAGATTTGAAAATCATAGAGTTAGCGTCTGTTTTAGCTGGGCCAAGCGTAGGACAGTTTTTTGCAGAA
>JBLIES010000066.1:0-15763 GCA_047633135.1 Roseivirga sp. | reverse complement strand
CCTGCTTGCTGATTACACTTTATGTCCAAGAAGAACTGTCTTATGACAGCTTCCATAAAGATGCCGACCAAGTGTACCGCATTAACCAACCTATGATTTGGGGCGATTGGGATACACAGTTTGGCTCGACCGCCCCAGCAGTAGCATTGGCGCTTAGCGAAGATATTCCAGAGTTTACCGAAGTCTTGCGCATCCATGATTCAGGCGAGAATCTGGTTACCTACCAGCCAAAGAACGGTGACCCAGTTGCCTTCAAAGAACCTAGGGTATATACGGCCGAAGCCAATTTCTTCCATCTTTTTTCTTTTCCCATTCTAGAAGGAAACCCTGAAACAGCCTTAGTAGACCCTTTAAGCATTATCATTACCAAAAGCATGGCGACCAAATATTTTGGAGAAGAGGAAGCCATGGGCAAAATATTGGAAGTAAGGCAGGGCGAAAACGCTGGTCCATTTAAAGTGACCGCTGTTGTAGCAGACATCCCCACTAATTCTCATATCCAATTCGATATGATGACTTCGATGAGTACTTATCGACATATTAAAGCCCGTGAATGGACATGGGTTTGGACAACATTCGTCACCTACGTAAAGGTTGCAGAGGGGGCCAATATTCAAAGCATTCAAGAAAAGCTAAATGCCATACCTCCTAAATGGGCCGCTCCAGCTGTAGCGCGCGCCTTTGGCGAATCATATGCTGAGTTTGTTCCTGATGGTAAAAAATGGACACTCACGATGCAGCCCATTCGCGAAGCTTATTTGTATTCGCCAATTACCGGGAATCGAATTGGCCCATCTGGAAATATTGCTTACGTAAAAATATTTAGCGCTGTAGGTATTCTAGTGCTGCTGCTTTCTTGTATCAACTTCATGAACCTTTCCACCGCGCGATCTTCGGGAAGAGCCAAAGAAGTTGGTGTCAGAAAAGTGTTGGGTTCGGGGCGAAAATCAATCGCTAATCAATTCATTTTCGAATCTGTGGTATTTGTTTTGGCAAGCGCGACCCTTGCACTAATCCTATGCGAATTGTTTATCGGTTCATTCAATACCATCGCCAATAAAACCCTGTCGCTACAAGCTGAATTATTGAACCCAATGTTTTTAGGAGCCATATTACTCTTCATTCTAGGCTTAGGCGTTGTGGCCGGCAGCTACCCAGCCTTTTACCTCTCTTCTTTCAAACCTATTCAGGCTTTAAAAGGGAAAGTAAGCAATGGTTTTAGGGGAAAAGGAATCAGAAACACATCAGTAGTATTTCAATTCACCATTTCAATAGCCCTTATCATCACCACATTCTTTGTGCAAAAACAGTTGAACTATACTTCAAACTACAACCTTGGTTTTGAAAACGAAAACATTCTGCAAGTACACAACTTAGAATTAATGGCCGAATCAAGCATGGTGACCCTGCAAACCAGACTGCAAAAAAATCCGGCATTTACGCAAGTAGGTTATTCCGATTTGGTGGCTCCAAATATTTTCAATGAGGACAAATACAAAGCTGAAGGCCCTGAAAATGACCCCATAACGCTCAACCGATTGATGGTAGATGAGGATTATATTGATTTACTCAGTCCTAAATTTATAATAGGCCGCAATTTTGACGATACCCGAACCAGTGATCAATATGCCATAATCCTAAATGTTACCGGTGCAAAGGCACTTGGTTTTGGCGGTCCTGACACCTATGACACTCACAGTCCGATTGGAAAGTATGTCACCTTCCCTACTTCGGAAACTGTAAAATTCGAAGTGATTGGCGTAGTAGAAGATTTTAATTACAACAGCTTAAGAATGACCATCAGCCCACTGATGATTGCAGACAAAAGAAACGATGAACTTTATGATATTGGCACCTCCTATCTTTCCGCGCGCATTGATCCCTCGCAGATCAACTCTGGGGAGAAAATGGCAAACCTTTTGGATGGGGTGAAAAGTGAATTGAGTGCTTTAAAGCCTGGGCTTCCTTTCGAATACAGTTTTATGGATAAGGATTTTGAAAGTAGTTTTAGAACTGAGCAACAAATGATTAAAGTCCTGAATTTGTTTACTGTTATGGCGCTCAGTATTGCCTGCCTAGGGCTCTTTGGCTTGGCCGCCTTTACTTCGGAACAAAGGACAAAGGAGTTGGGAGTAAGAAAGGTTTTAGGTGCTAGTATTAAAGATATTGTGATTCTATTTAGTGGTGAGTTCACAAAATTAGTTTTGATCTCAATCATCATCGCCAGCCCTATCGCCTACTATGCTGTAAAATCTTGGTTGGCTGACTTTGCCTATCAAACACCAATCTCGTTGGCTATTTTCCTAATGGCAGGAGTCGGAGCACTTCTTATTTCTTGGGGCACTATCAGCTTTCAATCACTTAAATCAGCCTACCGTAATCCTATAGATGCTTTGAGAGATGAGTAAAACCTTAGCCACTGATATCAACAAAGCAAGAAGTGCTGATCAAAGGACACTCAGATGAAGACATAACTCAACACTAATTAAACAGCCAAAGCACGGCCTTTCCGAAGTCAGCTCTCCATGTCCTTTCATTGTGTTCCCCATTAGGGTCGATCGTAGATTTAAGGTTTTGTTTTGGATGGCCTTTGGCCAGAATTAGGGCTATCATTTTCTTCATTGGCTGCACCATGATTTCTCCTTCTTTCTCCCCAGCAAAAAAGTACAGTCGGATATCTTTTGGCAATGGTTTCGTCTCTAGAATATCAAATGGCCCACTTGTATACCAGTAGGAAGGCGAATAAATTCCTGCTTTGCTGAATATGTTTGGGTATTCGTAAATGGCATAATGGCTAATTAAGCCACCCATGGAGCTTCCCATAATCGCTGTGCTCACTCGGTCAGTTTTAGTGTTATAATTGGTATCGATATATGGCTTCACCACCTCGACTATAAATTCCAAGTATTCCTTACCCTCTGCCTTCCCGTATTTCTTGTTTTCCCAAGGACTCAGTTCACTCATTCTTTTGCCTTGACCATTGTCGATTCCTACTACAATCAATTCGAAGCCTTGGCTCTCATAGAGTTCATCAAGTATTTCATCTACTCCCCATTCTCCTAGATAGGAGGTTACATGATCAAATAAATTCTGACCATCGTGCATATAGAGGACTGGATAGCTCTTTTTAGATTCATCATAATTTGGGGGAAGGTATAGGCGAATAGTTCTGCTTCGATCTAAACCTGGCATTTCCAATTCTACGGGCAGCACCCTTACATTTGCCGAAGCACTTGGCTCTCTTTCTTGGGCAGAAAGCAAAAACGGAAAAATGACCATCGAAAAAATATACTTGAGTTTCATGGAATGCAATTTAATGGTTGAGACCTGCTTCAAGTAAGATTATTTTTCTGTTTCAAACAACGAAAAAATTAAGTCAGGCTAGATCCAATTCAGCGATGGCGTTCGTATACATATTACTATAGGATAGAGTGTTTTGGTGAATAAAGCCGAGTTTTCAGACGGAATCTCGGCTTTCTTTTTGCCCTCTTCTAAAGAAAATCTAACTTCAAACCGAAAAATAAGAGAATGGACAAGGATCAAATCTTTAAACAGCTGTCAGCTAGTTACGCACAATTCACCGGATCAATTAGCGCACTAAATGCTGACGAATTTGAATACGCCCCCACAGGGAAATGGTCTGCTGGCCAGCAATTAGAACACTTGATCAAAAGTACTTCTCCCATTCTAAAAGGACTTGGCTACCCAAAGTTTCTGATCAGTTTTAAATTCGGTAAAGCGACCAGTGCCTCCAGAACTTTTGATCAATTGGTTGAGGGCTACAATGACAAATTGTCGAGTGGTGGAACTGCTTCATCGCGCTTTGTACCTGGGGAGGTAAGTTTTGACCATCAGAAAAAACTTCAAAACCAACTCACAGCAATCATCGAAGGGATTATTGAGAAGCTTGACAAATGGACTGAAGCTCAATTGGATGAGTACATTTTCCCCCATCCCTTATTGGGCAAGTTAACCATAAGAGAAATGATGTACTTCACAATTCATCATGCTGATCACCATCGTAATCGCATTAAAATCTATTTAAAGGGCGTTTAATTCAGGAACTTGATGCAAGCTGGCGAGGGAACATCTACACTCATTCCTGTACTTTCCAACTCACCTGTCTGTTGGTTAATTTTGAAGGTAACGATTGTATTAGAATCCTGATTGGCAGCGAGTAAAAAGTGACCAGAAGGGTCTATTTCAAAATCTCTTGGGGTTTTACCCTGAGTAGATTGGTGCTGAATTGCTTTTAACTGACCATCCGCGGCTATTGCAAACACGACCACTTGATTGAGCTCTCCTCGATTAGAGGCATAAAGAAACTTACCACTAGGATGCATCTTAATCGCTGCGCTAGCTGCATCTCTATTTTCGCCTTCTGCTCTGGTAGATATTGATTGAATAGAATTCTCAAACCGTGATTTATCATTGACCTCCATGACTTCGATCGTACCTGAAAGCTCATTCAACAAATAGGCTAATCCTTTCTGTGGATGGAAAGCCAAATGCCTAGGGCCAGATTGTGCTGGTTTTATTTCATAGGCCGTCACTTCATTCAGCGTGAGAGAAAGCGTATCCAACTCATATTCATACACCTTGTTTGCCCCTAAATCTACCGCAAATACCAAGTTAGAATTAGGCATTTGAATGATTTGATGAGCGTGTGGCGCCTCCTGCCTCGGATGTTCAGATTGACCATAATGTCTTTTGTATGAAAGGGCATCGCCCAAGATCCCATTTTCTAAAATAGGATGTAATTCCACTGATCCACCAGCGTAATTTGCCGCCATTACAAAACCACCCCCATTATCAATACTGATATGGCAAGGGTACTGACCGAGGGCCGTTACTTCATTGATGAAATTGAGAGATTTAGATACTGGGTCATATTCCAAGGCAGTGAGGTTTGCATACTCTTCTTCCCCTCCATAGAATTCATTCACTGCATAAACGTATTGACCATTCTTATGCACTGCCAAATAGGATGGGCTCATGATTTTTCCCGAAGTAGAAACATAAGTCAGCTCCCCTGTTTTCTTACTCATTTCGTAGACGTATACCCCTTCGCCCTTTCCATCAACGTGTCCTTCTTCACGCGTATAAGTGCCAATGAATAGAATTTCGTGGTCCGTGTCCATGGTCATATCCTTTACATTTCCCTTTTCTTTATTGGATTGGCAGGCCGTTGCCAACAGGAGGCAACACAAGAGTAAAATCTTATTCATTTAGAGTTGCTTTAGAATACCTAAAAGATCGTTCAGTTGATCGTTAGTGAAGTCGTAATGGGTAACAAACCTGATCAATTGAGGCCCAAAACCGAATGCCAAAACACCCTGCTCCTTCAATTTAGATAAGAATGCCTCATTCGTATACTTATCGTTAATTTTAAATATCAGAATGTTCGTTTCGCAAGGGTAAATCGCCTCCACATAACCTAGCCCTTCTAAATGCTCGGCAATGATTTTAGCTTTCTTATGGTCCTCTGCCAATCGGTCAACATGGTTTTCCAAAGCATAAAGCCCCGCAGCAGCAATATAGCCAGCCTGTCGCCAAGCCCCACCCATCACTTTACGGATTCTCTTGGCACGTTTGATTTCAGATGCTTTGCACAAAAGGATAGAACCCACCGGGGCACCTAGTCCTTTCGACAGACAAACCGAAATAGTATCAAATGCTTTTCCGTAGTCCAAAGCACTTTGCCCTGTAGCAATCAAGGCATTAAAAAGGCGAGCGCCATCTAGGTGAAAACCCAAACCATTTTCGCTGCAGACCTCTTTGACCGCTAATATTTGGTCTAAATCATAGCAGCTCCCACCTCCTTTGTTCATGGTGTTTTCCAAAGAAACCAGCCTGGACACCGGAGCGTGGATATCATCAGGTTGAATGGCTGCCTTAACATCAGCCGCTGTAATCATACCTCTCTCACCCTCTAACAACCTAACCGAAACACCAGCATTCGACATGATGCCTCCGCTTTCATAAAGATAAATATGTGAGTACTTATGGCAGATTACCTCGTCTTGAAGGGTGGTATGAAGCCTAATCGCAATCTGATTGGTCATGGTGCCAGAAGCACAATAAAGGGCGGCTTCCATACCAAACATCTGAGCAGCTTTTGCTTCTAAAGCTGCAACAGTGGGGTCTTCGCCAAACATATCGTCACCTACCTCGGCATTCATCATTGCAGCATGCATTTCGGGGGTAGGCTTGGTAAGGGTATCGCTTCTTAAATCTATCAAAGGGAAAATATTTAAGGGATGAAGCTAGGGGTAAAATAAAGGAAGAGCAAGAGAAATTATGGGAACGCGGTGACTGCGAAGTCATTTTCTGGCTAAGTAGTCTATGCGCTTAACCGGATAATCTCAGATTCAACCTCAACTTTTGAGACTCGAAGTGTAATCACTTCAAACGACCTGACGGTCTGTCATTATTTGGGTGTGTAATCTCCTAGCATCGTGCGGAGCTTGACCAGCTCCTGCCTGATGTTGTAATTCGTCTGGGCGGGGACTTCCTTTAGAAAAGCTGAAAAATGCATTTCTAAAGTGAGCATCATTTCTTGCTTACTTTCCACACCACGTTGCGTAAGCTTAATTTTAAATGATCTCCCATCCGCTTTATTCTTTTCTTTCTGAATCCACCCATTCCTTTCCATTCGCGCAATCATGCGCGAAATAGAGGGCAAATCTTGGAGGGTAACCCTACTAATCTCTGTAGGTGTTACGCTGCCATGATTCCAGAGAATAATCAAAACCTGCCATTGCTCAGGAGTAACTGAATACCCCTTCAATGCTCTAATCAACTCTCTATGAAAAAGTAAATAAGTGCGGTAAAGATTATAGCCCAGATTGCTATTAAGGTAAAACAGAGCCTTGTCGAAACCCATCATAGTAGTAATGCTTACTTTAAGGTACTGATTATACTTGTCTAAACAAATATATTCATAAAACCCACTTGCTGATTGAAACTTTAAACTCGAAATGATTGCATGGAGAAAACGAAAGAATGTGTTCCTGCTTTGGAAGTATCTAAGGTTTTTTAGACGTCTTTTCTTCTAAATCACTGAGCTCTAAACTGAGTGCCTTAGTAGAAATCTGAGTTTCAATAAAGGACAAAGTAAGAGAGGCGAGCAATAAAAACAGACTTGCACCAAAAATAACATCTGCTAATGGTTGTCTATGCAAGTACATAAATACCATGCTTAATACGCAAGAGAAAAAACTCAGAATCGCTAAGGCTTGCATATTCCTGATCAGTAGCAATCGAGTTTTAAGATTTTTGATTTGCTCGAGTACCGTAGCTGAGTGTTCGTGTTTATCAATGTACCTCTGATGTAAGCCTCTGGCTAATGTAGCCAAGGCTACAAAGCGATTGGTATACGCCAAAAGCAAAAGGGTAATTGCAGGAAAAAGTAATGCTGGGGTAGTAATATCGATGTTCATTGTTTGTCTTTAGCTTCTTGAAAGCGCTTTTCTCTCTCCTTTTTACTTGAAATTTTCTTATCTAAAGTTTGCCGCCAAATCAAGATAAGACTTGCCAAGCATGAAGGATAAAGCACAATCTCAATCACATATTTAGCCATTACTGGGTCCGAGAAATTATCGACTCCTATTGCGTATTGTAAAAAAAGACAAGCGCCTATCACAACGACAAGCACCATCAAAATCGATCTTTCTACCTTAGCATTCATCCTACAAACTTAACCAAGATTTATGAATTAGTATAAACTTGCCATCGGTACTCTCCCCTTTTTAATGAATACTTGGCATAAAAAAAGGCGATGCTGTGAAGCATCGCCTTTTTTTCTATATTATGAATTCACTAGTTAGCAGACAGAGACGCTCTCGCACTGGCTTTTACCCTAGCGGCTTCTTGCTCTTTATCAGCTGATTTACCAAGTGTTCTCTTAGTCAAATCAACAACGATTGGAGATGCAATAAAGACCGAAGAATATGTACCGACCAAGATTCCAATAAAGAAGGCGAAAGAGAATCCTCTTAGCACTTCACCACCAAAAATGAACAAGACTAAAACTACAATTAAAGTAGTCATCGAAGTAATCAAAGTTCTACTGACGGTACTGTTAATCGAGTCATTAAATGTTCCAGCTAAGTCCTTGGAACCTTTCAACTGAAGGTTCTCTCTGATACGGTCAAATACAACTACAGTATCATTGATAGAATAACCCATGATGGTTAGAATGGCACCAATAAATACTTGATCTATTTCGAAACTGATTCCAAATGCTGCTGCAATAGCAAAAGCAGATAAAACGATCAACGCATCATGGATCAAAGCGATAATCGCTCCCAATGAGAACTGCCATCTTCTAAATCGAATTAAGATATAGAAGAAGATGGCTAAAATAGCCAAGCCAAAGGATTCTAAAGACGAAGTCTTAATATCATCAGCAATAGTTGCTGTTACTTTAGAAGACCCATTGATCGTAAACTGATCTTCCATCAGCACGGTAGTACCATCGATGAAAGACTTTTGCGTAATCGTTTGAAGTGCATTAGTCAAAGCTAATTTAACCTCTGTATCGGCCTCTGTTGATTCCTCTTCGATCTTATACGAAGTGGTGATTTTCAAGAAGTTACTCGAATTGTATGTTTTCACTTCTAAACCAGCCTCTTTGAAAGTCTCTACTCCTGAAAGTGACGACTTAACCTCTGAAGCGACCATTGGCTGATCAAACTCTACGATGTATGAACGCCCCCCTTTAAAGTCAACCCCTAGTCTTAAACCATTGGTTGCCATTAATATAATACCAATGGTAATCACAACGGTGGAAGAAATATAGGCTAACCTTCTCTTTCCAAGGAAATCGATATTGATGTTAGTCAACCATCCCTTAGACATTGGCGTTTCGAAGCTCAATTTGCTTGTGTTTCCTTTTCTGCTCATCCAGGCAATAATTACCCTTGTAATGAATACTGCTGAGAAGAACGAGCAAACAATACCAATCATTAATGTAACCGCAAATCCTTTTAATGGTCCTTGTCCAAGGATATAAAGAATAACACCCGTTAAGAAGGTCGTTACGTTAGCATCTATAATCGAGCTGTAAGCCTTTTTATAACCCGAAGAAATCGCTTCGAGTAAAGGAATACCATTGCGTAGCTCCTCTCTTATCCTTTCGAAAATAAGTACGTTGGCATCTATGGACATACCAATGGTCAGCACTATACCCGCAATACCCGGTAAAGTCAATGCCGCGCCAAGGTTTGCTAGGATTCCAAGAATAAAGAAGATGTTAAAAAGCAAAGCGATGTTAGCGACTAAACCACCTTTAGCATAGTAAAACATCATAAAGACAACAACAATTGCCAAACCGCCTAGGATTGACGTAACCCCTTGCCTTTGTGCTTCTGTCCCTAAAGTTGGCCCGATCACTGCTTCTTCAACAATTCTAGTTGGAGCAGGAAGTGAACCAGCTTTCAAAATGTTGGCTAAATCGTCTGCTTCGTCTACAGAGAAGTTACCAGAGATCTGAGAGTTACCCCCTCCAATTTCACCGTTGACATTTGGAGCAGTGTAGACATAATTATCAAGTGCAATGGCTATTCTTCTATTGATGTTAGAACCCGTTAAGTTCTTCCATTTCTTAGATCCAATAGCATTCATTTGCATGCTCACAGCTGGTCTAGCTCTTTCGTCTAATGATTGACGTGCATCCGTAATTACTTCTCCTGTGAGGGGTGCATCACCCGCACGGCCAGTTTTAATGGCAAAAAGCTGCAATAGTTCAGTTCCTTCTTCTGCTTTCACAGACCATAAAAACTTAAGTCCCGCAGGTAAAACCCTAACGACACTCGGGCTTTTTAAAGCCCTGTTGATCTGTGAAGTATCTGCAAGGTTATAAAAGAAGCCTTGGTAAGGTCCTTGTCTCATTAAAGAGAAGAATTTTGATTGACCTGGGGTTTCCAGTGCATCCGCACCAGTATTGGTAGAATCGCCTGCCAATTGTGCTTCTAAAGAGTTTTCATCGACAACTGGCTTTAATTCGTCTGCTAGATTAGTCGCTGCAGCATTGCTTTTATCAGCTGCCTCAATTTTAATCAAAGCGTCATTCATTGCTGTTAATGTGGTAGAAATTTCGTTCGCTTCATACACCTCCCAAAACTCTAATTTCGCAACTCCTTGAAGTAATTTTCTTACCCTCTGAGGATTATCAACGCCAGGCAATTCGATTTGAATTCTACCCGTTCCTGCTAATCTTTGAATGTTGGGTTGCGAAGTTCCAAAACGGTCAATTCTTGTTCTTAAAATCTGAAAAGCTCTATCGATAGCATTATCAACTTCTTCATTGATAACTTCCATCACCTGATCATTAGTGAAGTCGAATTCAATTCTGCCTCTGTTACCAGCGTTAGCAAAGATTTTGCTCAACTGGCCACCAGACGTAATATCGTTGTAAGCGTCAGCAAAAAGTGTGGCATAGGCATCGTTTCCTGTTTTCTGAGCCAAAGAAGCTTGCGCTATGGCTTGCTTGAACTGAGGATCTTTACTGTTCCCTGCTAAACCTTCGATAATGGCGACAGGAGAAACCTCAAGAGTGACATGCATTCCACCTTGTAAATCGAGTCCTAAGTTCAACTCATATTCCTTAATTTCTTGGTATGTAAATTCTGCTCCAAAAATATTAAGGACAGGCTCTCTCCATATAGAATCGAGGTAAGCCTGCTTCTTTGTCTGGTTAATTATTCCAGATTCATCTTTTGCGTAATCGAGTGCATCTTGTTGAATACCTCTAGAGAAAAATGTGATCCCGAGGTAATAAAGACACAATGCTGTAATGACAGTTGTCAAAAAGACAATGGTATTCTTATTCTTCATTTTGGTTTGTTATTTATAAGTAGACTGAAAGTCTGTTTGACAGTGAAAGTCAAAAAGGCATCATAATTTTAATTGAAATTGGAGCTAAGGAATGGCTAAAAATAGCGCTATCGCCTTAGGGTGCGTTGGGGGATATGGTTTGTCGGAAAAGATTCTTGTATCGGAGAGAAGTGTACAATGGCACTTTAGGGTATTCCGAAATCCCTTCTTCTGACTCTCTTATTACTGAATGAATAAACACTGGAATAAAAGCTTGGAGTTGTACTACTGCAGATGGCAAAGCCAACTCAAAAGTATATTCGTAAACCACTTCTTTTTCATCAGTACCATCATTGTGCTCTGCACTTTCAGTCTCAGTCGAGATTCTCTCACAATGATAATCGATTACTTCTTGAGCCACGACAAATACCGCTACTAGAATTCCCATTACAAAAAATAGGGATTTCTTAAACTTCGATATCGGGGTACGGTTATTCATAAATCGGTACAAAACTAAATAATTGACTTAACAATCATACTCTATGCTCATTTATTTTCGATTCCATGAAGGCCTTAATCACATGAGCAGCCTTATTGAAACCCGTATTGTTAGTCACCACTAAATCTGCTTCTTCTTTATGCGGAGCGATGTATTTGTAGTAAGAAGGCATAATGTGGTTTTCATACTTATAAAGCACATCATCCGCATCATATCCTCTTTCTAGCCTATCTCTTGTTAACCTACGCTGAAGCTTGATATAGTCTTTTGCATCAACAAAAATTTTCAAGTCTATTAACTCAACAATCTTTGGATAGTGGAAAATAAAGATTCCCTCTACTAGTATGACTGGCTGAGGTTTGTAAATGATTTTTTCAGGTTTAACATCAGGGTTATTAAAGGTATACTCTTCCTTTTCTACGGTTTCCCATTTACTCAGCGCCAGTAGATCACTCGCGAAGTGCTCGTGGTCAATTGATTCTGGCCTATCGAAATTATATTCACCATTTTTATCAACCAACTGCTGTTCTCTTGGTTTATAATAATCATCCTGGCAAATGCTTGTTACACCATCCGTGAAGCTCTCTCGTAATGCTTTAAGGAACCTAGATTTCCCAGAGCCGCTTCCTCCTGTTATTCCGATAATAAATGGCTTTTTCTCAAACATTTGGCAAAAGTACTAAGCTAAGTGGATTTTCCATTCTTGGTTTTTAAAAATTTAATCAGGCCATCAAACGCTCTTTTCCTGTGGCTAACCATATTCTTTATTTCTGATGACAATTCTCCAAAAGTTTGATCGTAGCCAGAAGGTATAAATAGAGGGTCATAGCCGAAGCCTTCCACTCCTTTTAAATAGGTGTCAATTTGCCCTTCTACAATACCTTCGAACTGATAAGACTTACCACCTTCCATATAGGTAATCACCGTTCTAAACCTTGCAGATCGATCGGTTTTACCGCTGAGCTCTTCTAGCAATTTACTCATATTATCAGCTGAACTTCTTTGAGGGCCGGCATACATTGCTGAATAAACACCTGGCTCACCATGCAGTGCTGCAACCTCTAACCCGGTATCATCTGCAAAAACCGGGATATTATACTTGCGGTGAACAAACTCAGCCTTCTGTAAAGAGTTACCCTCTAAGGTGGTTTTGGTTTCTTCCAATTCTTCGCTGCAGCCTATGGACTCTAAAGACAAGAGTTCGAACTGATCGCCAAGAATGGCAGCAATCTCTTTTAGCTTATTTTTATTATTGGTGGCAAAACAAATTTTCATCTCAGCATTTTATGATCTACATAAAAATAGACTGCTTAATCATAAACAGTCTATTCTAATTATTTTTTTTCAACTGACATTCAGAGTTCGATCGTGCTACCTGATGGTGAGTACCCTTACATCAAAAATCAAAACTGAGTTGGCAGGGATAGCCCGATTAATCCGGTTGCCATAGGCCAAGCCAGAAGGAATGTAGAGCGTTGCCGCAGCGCCTTTGTTCAAGAGTTTGAATGCTATATCCCAACCTCTAATGACATCGCCTCTGTCCACAACGAAAAAGAAATCTCCTACGCCAACATTTGAATCAAATTCGGTTCCATCAAGTAGGAACCCTGTATACTTCACCTCTACCGAAGACCCAAAACTGGCGTTATCACCAGTGCCTTGGGTGGTAATCTTGTATCGCAAACCGCTGGAATGTGTTTGTGCAACAATATTATTTTGCTCTAAAAACTGTTCGATAAGAGTAGTATCAGTAATGAATTGTACTTCAGAGTCGAAAACCTGATCATCCGCACAAGCACTCAGGCCTAACGCAACAAGTCCGAAAATCAGCATTACTTTGATCGCTTTCATAATTCTTTTTTATTTACTCTTGACCTGTACGACCTCTACATCGAACATTAGAATGGCATTTGGTGGAATTGGCCCTGGTCTAGGGGTCGCTCCGTAAGCCAACGTTGAAGGAATAAAAAGCGTAGCAGATCCACCTTGGTTTATCAACGGCACGGCTAAATCCCAACCATCGATAACGGCACGTTGCCCAACAGGGAATTCGTAAGGCACATATGGCTCGCGCTGAGGGTTATAAATATTATTTTCCTCGGCTACATTTTTATAGCTCGTATCGATAAACGTACCATCGATTAATCTGACTATATAATTCACTGAAGCCAAATCACCCGCTTTTGCCTTCGGTCCTTTTCCATCCTTTTTCATAACGTAATAAAGTCCGTCCTCAGTACTTTGAGCTTCAATTCCATTTTCCGCCAGGTAGGCTTCGATCAAACCTTTGTCAATTTCTAATTGTCCAACAGCTGCTTTTTTGGCCTCTGCTTGAATTCTCTCACTGAATACTTGAGGCTCATTGATTTCCGTTACTCTAATTTGCATGATAACGGACTCTGCAGTGTCCAAATCAGGAGTGATTCTCATGCCAGTAAGCTGAGAGTATTGATTAAGAGAGAATTTAATATGAGCACTATCCCCTTCGCCTAATAACACTAATACGTCACTTAACATTGGAGGTGCACCAGAATACGGGCTTAAGATAAAGCCACCTACTGGCTTCGGTTCTGCAACTATCGAATCTTTGTAAAGACTCTTCAATAATAAGCTCATTACTTCAGTTTCGCTTGCCTTCTTCCCCTCCTTGTCTTCAATTAGCTTATAGGATAATCCAGACGCTAAAGGAATGTAAGGAACTTCGTTTTTACAGCCATAGACCATGGCTAGAATCAAAATTGCGAGAATATATTTGTTCGTCTTTTTCATATTATTATTCCACTCTTCAGGCCAAACCTGCTTTACACTAGTTTATCTTTTAATTTAGAATCTCTTTGTCTAATAAATCTTTGTACTCTTTCAGCACAGTCTTAAATTTACTTACGGCTTCGTCTAAGGTTGATTCAACTTTTCCACCGGCAGCATTTCTGTGCCCTCCACCATTAAAATAAGTTGATGCGAGTTCGTTGGCAGGAAAGGCCCCCATGGAGCGAAAAGATATTTTGATCCCTTCACCTGAATCTTTAAAAAGAACAGCCAAAATTATTCCTTCTAACGACAAAGCATAGTTGACTATGCCCTCGGTGTCTCCAGTTTTCGATTCAAAACGATCTAACTCATCCTTGCTGAAAGCGAAAAAAGCAGTATGGTATTCTGAAAGCACTTCCAATTTTTCGCTCAATGCGAAGCCTAAAAATTTAAGTCTATTCAACGAATTGGTATCGTATATTTTCTTGGCGATTTTCGCATTGTCTGCCCCTGCTCCAATTAGTTCTGCCACAACTTCATGGACGTTCTTGGTGGTATTAGGATGCCTGAATCCTCCAGTATCTGTCATTATTCCAGAATACAAACATTCGGCTATGTCTTTATCTATTAGATTTTTATCACCTAATGCTATGATCAGTTGATAGCACAGTTCACAAGTTGATGCAGCTTCCGTATTCCAAAGGCGAAAATCCGCAAAATCTTCTGGCTCTAAATGATGGTCTATGTTTACCTTGAAGCCCTTGGCAGCTCTCACCATTTCCCCCATTTCGATGATCCTCTTTAAAACAGAAAAATCTAGGGCGATGATTACCTCGGCTTGTGCTATCAGGTTTTGAACTCGTGGAGCTGTTTCTTCCGAATAAATCAAGACCTCTTCGTTTCCTTTCATCCAAAAAAGAAAGGCTGGATAGTTACTTGGAGTGATTACTTGCACGCTATGCCCTTTCTTGGCAAGGTAATTTGCCATTCCCAAAGAAGAACCCAGAGCATCGGCATCGGGCTTGTGATGCGTTGTGATCACAATTCTTTTAGGTTGATTCAGCTGATTGATTAAAGACTCTATATCCCTCATTAACAACAAATACCGCATAGGCGGTATAAAATTTGATGTCCAAAGTTGATAAGAATAAGATTCAAAAACAACGATTTTAATAGGCTTTAAGTCTTGATGAGGTTTGCAAAATATTCAGAATCAGGTTAGAGCAATCAGATTAATCTTGTAATTTTGCGGCAGAATTAGAAATTTAACTACATCTATAAACTAGAATGGCAACAAATAGAACATTTACAATGCTTAAGCCTGATGCAGTAGAAGCAGGTAACATTGGCGGAATTTTAAACATGATCGAAAAGGGTGGCTTTAAGATCGTTGCAATGAAATATGTACAATTAAGTCCTGAAATAGCAGGTAATTTCTACGAAGTACACAAAGAAAGACCTTTCTATGGTGAGCTTTGTAAGTACATGTCTTCTGGACCTATCGTAGCCGCTATTCTTGAGAAAGATAATGCTGTGGTTGATTTCAGAACATTAATTGGTGCTACTAACCCAGCGGAAGCTGCCGAAGGCACCATCAGAAAAATATATGCTACATCAATCGCTGCTAATGCAGTGCATGGTTCTGATTCTGACGAAAACGCACAAATTGAAGGAAGCTTCTTCTTCTCTCAATTCGAA
>JBLIES010000065.1:0-15773 GCA_047633135.1 Roseivirga sp. | reverse complement strand
CAATTTAACGAACTGTCGAAGGTGAAATCTTTGGGTGCATGTACGCATACGCCAATGATAATTTTAACGGACAATCATAAAAGCGAGCAAAGAATAAATACTTTGGAACTAGGGGTTGCTGATTGTTTAAGCAAGCCATTCAATCTGATAGAATTAAACTTGAGAGTCAATTCAATAAAAAACACCATTCAGATGAAAGTGAGCTACAGACCACTGGCTTAAAATAGGGGGAAATAAAAAAGATTGCCGAATAAATGGATTGAGATAAGGTGTCCTGTTTATTGAGCGCTGATGGCATTACCAATACTCAAGAAATTGATGTCTTTTTGCCTCGTAGAAGTGATTTTCACTATAGAATTTAATTCTTTTACCACATTAAATGTACTTAGTGTTGTGCTGTGCTCTACAATTCATTTATTATTAGCGCACAGCATGAAGGAAGAAAAAACATTGATCAGGCTACCTTCTTACTGATTTAGTCGACAGTAGCTTCTTTGGTATTGCCGATGATCATTCAAATCAAACGGCAGGGCTCGCATGAAAGGAAAAAATTGTCTGCCTTTGGCTATTCATAGGCATGAAAATTTCGTAACCACAATGGAGAAGACCAATGCCTTTCAAGGATATTTAAGATTTAAAGATTGATTTGTAGGTTTCGGCTTTAGTTAAGTGTACCAATAATAGAATCGATCAGAATATAAAAATATCAATAAAATATACCGAAACGGTAAATAGTGTGTGTGAGTTAGTGTGAGCCGCTAGGTAGAACCCCGTCAGTCAAATGACGGGGTTCAATTTTGTCTAATTTTCTGTTCTAAAGAAGGTAAAAGGAGTTCACTCTCATAAACATACCTACTCCGATGAGTCAATTCAGTTATTTCGGATAGGCATCTACAGTTCAAATGCCATTGAAGTCCTTTTTTCGGTACTTAAAGATGAGTAAAAATAGACTGTCATTCTTCGCTATTAAAGCATTTAGAGTTAAACCAGACGGACTGAAAACCGAAAGACCACAAAAGTAAATTTTGTGGTCTTTCGGTATCGGCATTAATCTGATTATTCAACTACTTCACCCATTGCGGAGAACTTATCAATTCTTTGATCGATTCTCTTATCCACGTCCATGGCCATCAGTGGTTTCAATTCGCTTAATATCGTTTTTTTCAGCTTATCATACATCCATTGTGGGTTACGATGCGCGCCACCTAAGGGCTCTTCGATTATACTATCGATCAGGCCAAAGCCTTTCATATCGTTGGCTGTTAACTTTAAAGCTTCTGCAGCCTGTTCCTTGTAATCCCAACTTCTCCAAAGGATAGAGGAGCATGATTCTGGGGAAATCACCGAATACCAGGTATTTTCTAACATCAACACTCTATCACCAATGGCAATACCCAAGGCACCTCCAGAGGCACCTTCGCCAATAACGATACAAATCACTGGTACTTTGAGCATAAACATATCGCGGATATTCCTTGCAATCGCTTCGCCTTGTCCACGCTCTTCAGCCTCGAAACCAGGGTAAGCTCCAGGCGTATCGATCAACGTAACGATCGGAACATTAAACTTTTCAGCAATTTTCATTAAACGAAGTGCCTTTCTATAGCCTTCTGGGTTGGCCATACCGAAATTACGCATTTGGCGCTGCTTCGTATTTCTACCCTTTTGTTGGCCAATGAACATGACGCTCTGACCATCTAAGGTGCCTAAACCACCCACCATCGCTTTATCATCCTTCACTGTTCTATCTCCATGCAGCTCGATAAAATCGTCTGTCATATTGAAGATATAATCAAGTGTGTATGGACGTTCTGGGTGACGAGATAACTGCACCTTTTGCCAACGTGTTAGTGTTTTGTAAGTCTCCTCTTTGAGGATTTGAATCTTCTTCTCCAGAGAAATGATGTCTTCTGTAACATTCACTTTACTGTTTTCAGCTAAAAGTTTCATTTCAGCGAGTTTCTCTTCAAGCCTTACAATGGGTAGTTCAAATTCCAAAAGCATTTATTTAATTGATCTATTCACAAAAATAATATTTTAACTCACGCTATCTTAAGGAAAAGCGAAAATTTAAGGAATCAAGGATCAGTTCTTCTTTTTTCTGTAATTTCCAAAAATTATTAGCCATGCAGCCTGATCACAATATCGTTACCATAAAGAATGTCCTTCTACTGTTTTTAGGTATTGTGGCCATTTTGGTCATCAAAGAGTTATCAGGTTTACTCATCCCCTTGGTCTTTGCGATTTTTATCGGCATCGTTTTACAGCCTGCCATTGCGTATTTAGATAGAAAGAATTGGCCCTACATGGTGAGCATTATAGCCATCACAGTGCTTTCACTTGGCTTCGTTTTTTTAATTGGCCTCATCGTTTTCGACACCGGACTGCAGATTGTAGATCAAAAAGAAAAACTGCTGACTCAAATTGGAAATAAGCTCAACGGTTTGGTGCTCCGATTTGATAATATCCCTGGTTTCGAGGCATTAAAGGAGCGTGACTTTAGAGAAACACTCAATCAATTACTGTCAGCAGAAATGATGTTGAATGCTTCAGGCACCATTGCCAGTGAGATTGGAAGCTTTATATTCAACTTAGTACTTTCCGCTATCTATCTAGTGGCGGTATTAGGGAGTATTGTGCATTACGAAAAGTATATCAATTACTTAGAAGGTGACGATGATATGGCAAAGCAACGTCTTTTAAAAGGTTTTGTCGAGGTGAAGGATGCTGTGGCTAGCTATATGAAGGTGAAGTTTTTTACAAGTATTTGCACTGGCATTTTTTTTAGTCTTATCTGCTGGGCCTTTGGATTAGACTTTGTTATTTTCTGGGGCTTCTTTGCTTTCCTACTCAACTTTATTCCAACTGTAGGTTCAATTATAGCGACCATCCCTCCCCTCCTTTTAGGCTTAATTCAAATTGATAATGGAGGCACCTATCTCATATTTGTTCTTTTGATCATCGCCACTCAATTCACTTGGGGCAATATAATTGAGCCACTCATGATGGGCACTTCATTAGCACTCAACACAGTCACTGTAATTCTAGGCCTTGTGATTTGGGGTTATATATGGGGGATTGCTGGGATGTTGCTTTCTGTCCCACTCATTGTTTTAGCCAGGGTAATTTTAGCGCAGATACCTGATGCCGATCTGATTGTCAAACTTATGGGGCGCAGTCAGCTTGAAAAAGAAGACCTACGCTAGTACTGACTAATGCTTGTGTAACATTTGTTACGCCCAAGGTCAGCCAAAAGCATTTTCTTTGTTAAGTTTTAAAATTGAATCAGCATGAAATCACAAGAATCAAATACGCACAGAACGATCATAGATGTCCGCAGCCCAGAAGAATTCCTTTCTGGCAGCGCAATTGGCGCGATCAATATCCCTTTAAACGAAATCGAAACCCGATCAAAAGAAATTGATATGCTCGCAGGTGACATTATTCTGTGCTGTGCCTCAGGTAACCGAAGCGGTATTGCTCAGCAAGCATTAGCAGATAAAAATATTAAAGCCCATAATGGCGGATCGTGGATTAGCGCCAACAATTATCAACCAAAACCAATATGATAGCGGCATTAAAGAAACTTTTCGGTATTGGTCCTGGGGTTGATTATAAAGAATTGATAACTCAAGGAGCCGTAATTATTGATGTACGCTCTAAAAGTGAGTACCAGGGTGGTCATGTCAAAAATTCTAAAAACATACCCTTAGATAGCCTTGCAAGTCAGCTAAAACAATTTAAAAACAAAGAACAGATTATCATCACCTGTTGTGCTTCTGGAATGCGAAGCGGAAAGGCTGCCAGTCGGTTAAAATCAAGCGGTTATTCTCATGTTTATAATGGCGGTGGTTGGCAGAGTTTACAGTCAAAGCTTTGAATTGAACTTCAGCAAAACAAAAAAAACCAGTCAATTGACTGGTTTTTTTTGTTCAAGGCCTCAATGCTAAGGTTACTTTTTCACGCCTGGTAAATTCAAAGGCTTTGCTTTATGCCAATTGAAAACAGGTGCTTTTTGCTTTCTAGGATAAACTTCATCTAAGGTATTGCCTTCATAAAGCCTTCCGTTTTTCATTACGTGGGTTATCGAATTCGTATTGCGGATATTCTCCAAAGGATTTTTGTCAAGAATGATCAGGTCGGCTAACTTTCCAACTTCTAAAGAACCTAAATCCCCCTCCAAGCCTAGCGCTGTTGCCCCAAGGATAGTCGCAGTTTTTAAGGCGTTCAAATTGGTCATACCACCAGAAGCAATCGACCATAATTCCCAGTGAAAACCAAGGCCTTGTAATTGGCCGTGACTTCCTACGCCAGCCAAACCACCATCTTCTACAATGGCATTCACCCCTTCCGCATGTTTTTTGAAAATATGCTCTTCCTCTAAGAACCATCCTGGCCTTCTTCTGGACTTTGATGCTAATTCGTTATAGGGAGTAAAGTGGCCCAACTTTACATCGTGATATGGATTTTCTCTCGAAAAATAATAATTCTCTGCCCAGGGCCCACCATAGGAAACTAATAAAGTAGAGGTGTAAGCCATCTTAGATTTGGCAACCGCATGGGTAACATCACGGTACAAAGGAGCGATTGGGAATGAATGTTCATGCCCTGGATAACCATCAATCAATTGAGTCATGTTGAGTTTAAAATCAAGTCCACCCTCTGTTGTTGGCATTAGCTTTTGTTCTTTGGCCGCTTGGATCACCCATTGTCTCTGCTGTCTATTTCCTACCAAATACATTTTAATAGTCTTGGTGTTATAATACTCAGAATATTGCTTGAGTACCTTTCTAGTTTGCTCAAGACTTTTAAAGTTGAAAGACCAGTAGCCTACTCCCGGACCAGTGGAATAAACCCTTGGGCCAAAGATCTCACCTGTTTCTACCATGTCTGAATAGGTCAAGACATCTGTAGTCGCAGTTTGTGGGTCACGGGTGGCAGTCACTCCGTAAGCAAGGTTGGCCGCATAAACCCATACTTGGTTTTTATGAATACCCCAAGCAGGCCACATATGAGCATGAGTATCGATAAAGCCTGGCACGATGGTTTTACCCGAAACATCGATGGTCTCTGTTCCGCGAGGTACGGTTAAGGTACCACTTGCGCCAATTGCTTTGATTCTCGCGTTTTCGATTAGAATATCTCCGTTCTCTATGACTTCGTCCCCTTTCATCGTTACGATGCGAGCACCCTTCAAGAGCGCTGTTCCTTTCGGAATGTCCTTTTTTACTTTTACTTCCACCCTAAACTCTTCTGGTTCAAATACAGCGGCCTCTTTCTTGTCCTTTTTCTCTTCTTCGGTTTCTTCCTTCTCATCGTCAGCATCTTCCATTTTCTTGTCCTTCTGAGCCGCATCCGCTTTTTCTTTTGCTTTCGTTGCAGTTTTCACAGAGTCTGTAAACAGCGCTGATTGCTCCAAATCATAAATAAAATGAGCATTACCAATGCTCCAATGCACCTTCTTAGCATCTGCAGACCAAGCAGGGAATTCACCACCGATAGTGGTAAGCTTTATCGCGGGGAAGTCGGCAGCTTCAGGACTTGCTACCGATATGGTCGGAGTTTGACCTAATTTAGGTACGGTGACCACATAAATATCATTGTTGATTTGCGCCATGGCCTTATCACCTTCAGGTGCCATAATGATGACGGAAGCAGAGGAAGGAGGATTGTTTTCTCTCCAACCGTCATTCTCGCCTAAAGAAGTATTACCGTATCCTTCGCCAGCATGTGGATTATGATCATCTGCTGGGTTGGATCCGAAAGTAGTAATCCCCTTAATATTGACTATTTCCTTCTCGTCAGTACCATCCCAACGAATAGAGCTTAGGCCTTTAGCGCCACTTAGATAAATCCTCTCTTTGTCATTTTTTACAAAATGAGGATTTCCCCTTCCTTTGGTTTTCACTATAAAATTGAGGTCTCCTCCGTTTGAACTGATCCAAGCTAAATCTTCTGCCGTATTGGGAGCAGAGGGTCCTTCTGAATCTTTCAAGCGCTGAGCACTTCCTTTAGTGAAGACAATATTTCCATTCTCATGCCATACAGGAAAGCTATAAAGAAACGATTCCTTAGTCAGTTTGACTGGTTGGGCCCTACCACCGATTACGAGTGTGTAGAGACTGCCACCTTCAACATCGGACCAGGTGACGAAGGCGATTGATTTACCATCGGGCGACCAAGTGGGTTGCGCTTCTGTAGTTTCTAAATTAGTCAGCCTTTTGGGAGCTCCAGAAGGAATATCGATCATGTATAACCTATTCAAAGCTGTAAACACAAGCTTTTTACCATCTGGAGATGGAACACCATCACGGATTTGGGTCACGATCATTTCTTCGTTGTCACTGATTGGATATTCGAACTTAAGTCGAGGACCCATTTCTAATTCCACATCAACGTCAAAAGGAATATTGATGGCCTCACCACCACCAACAGGTATTCTCCAAATTTTACCACCATAAGACGCGATTAGTTCTTTACTGTCTGGGGTGAAGGTCATGGCAGGTAGCACCCCTAAAGGGGCAATCGACTCTTGCTCATCTCGCTGAACGGGATAGGCTAACCAGCGCTCATCACCAGATTTCAAATCACGAATCACTAAACCTGTATTCTCTTCGTACCTCGATCCGTAAACCAAAGATTTACCATCAGGGGATAAGGTGGGCGTAAATGCTGAACCATAACGAGAGGTAATAGTACTGTTGCTGCCATCCTCTCTGTCGTACACACTCACTTGATATTGCGGCAACTGAGCGTTATAATTCCAAGCCCCATTTCTTCTTGCATAATAGATGTATCGACCATCAGGGCTAAAGGCTGGCTCAATGGTTTTGAGCCCTGAAGGCTCTTTTATCAATTGAAAACCTCCGCCACCATCCTTGTGGTACATATAGAGTTTCATGTTTCTGCGTCCTCTTGAGGCAACCAAATAATCACCATCTGGCGACCATTCTGCAGATTGGAAGTTCTCATTGGTGCTTTTGGTGATTTGGCTAGTTTCTTCTGTTTCCAAATCCATTGTCCAAATATTATCATTCCCACTCCTGTCAGAAGTAAAAACAATGCTTTTACCATCGGGGCTATACTTAGGATGCGTATCATAAGCCATACCGTCCGTGACTTTTTTGGCTTTGCCACCACCAAAGGGAATACTATAAATATCGCCAAGGATATCGAAAACGATGGTTTTACCATCAGGACTTAGGTCTAAAGAAAGCCATGTTCCTTCTTTCGTATTAAACGCTAAAGTTCTACCAGCCTTTAGCGGCAATCCTTTGTAGGTTGTTTGACCAGTGGTATCTGTCTTATCGTCTTGCCAATAAGCCATGCCCATAACCGCTTGATCTAACAGCAAAAAAGACAGCATCAGGAATGCCATCCACTTTGCTCTGTAAACGGTTTTGTAGAATTGGGTTTTGAGTTTTCGCATGTGTGGTTATTTAGATTGGTTGAAAAAGTAAAATGTAATTTAATGAAATAAAAAAAGTAAGCACACGAAAAATATTTTTAACATTGCGTCAAATCATTCATCATACATGGCACAGAGAAAGGCAACTGGATCGACTAAATCAACACCAAGAAAAACTCCTGCGAAAAAGAAAAGTGGTAGTGGCTTTAGCCTAGGCAAATTCACACTAGGCCTGATCATCCTGATTTCCTTAGGCTATGGGTTTTTAGCTTTTAAAGAAGGGCATTTAATTCCATCGATCTTCACAGAAGAAGACAGTCCAACAGAAACCACCAAAACGCCATCGGCAAAAGAGGAGCCCAAGCCTACTGAGCAGAAAAAGATAGTGCAACCGAGCGTTAAGGCAGTAAGCCCTCAGCTCGATTTCGAGAGTTTCGACCTGTACTTTGTGAAAGCTTTTGACTTTGCATGGCCTTCTTACGAGGCAAACCAAGCCATAGTCGAAAGGCCCTATTATACCCTAAGGTACAGTGAAGAACATGAACAAGCGATGTGGGTGGCTTATATGCTAGCCGCAGATAGCTTAAACAGAAAAACGTATAGTCGTAAAGATGATTTCCGAAAAGACCCTCGAATTAAAACAGGTTCAGCTGATTTGAATGATTATAAAGGAAGCGGCTATGATCGAGGCCATATTGCACCGGCAGCAGACTTTTCATATGATGAATTTGCGCTGAGTCAATCATTTTACATGAGTAATATGAGCCCTCAAGATCCGTCATTCAATCGTGGGGTATGGAAGAAACTAGAGGAGCAAGTACGTGATTGGGCAAAAGAAAACAATCAAATTTATGTAGTCACAGGGCCAATACTTAATAAACGGTATAAAACCATTGGTACGAACAAGGTCTCTGTGCCGGAGTACTATTACAAAATCATATTAGATGTGCGGAAGCCAGAAATCAAGGCCATCGCCTTTCTTATGAAGAACGAGCGGAGTAGCGCAGCGCTAAGCACGTTTGTGGTGACTATTGACAGTGTAGAAAAGCTAACAGGCTTAGATTTCTTTCCCTCTATGCCAGATCAGATGGAAGATGCGCTCGAAGCCGCTATCATGACTTCTGATTGGTTTAAATAGAAAAAGGAACATGATGCTCCTTTTTCTATTTAAATTCTAACTCAATTTTAGCTTCACCTTCTAGCAGTGACCATTCACCAAAAAGACTATCTACAATGCTTGGCTAAAGCAGAAGTAGCCTCTTTTGAGCCTAGTCCTTTTGCTCTACCAAAATCGCTACAAGCAGATTTGGTTTGACCTAGTGCAATTTTGAGCGCACCGCGATACAAGTAGGCTTCTTCGTTATTCTTATCAAAATCGATGGCAAAATTGTAGTTATCCATCGCTTCCTTAAAATCACCTTGCTGGTGATAACTTCTAGCGCGAAGCATATAAGCATCAGAACGTCTTCCATCTACTTCAATGACCTTATCAAAAAACTTGATCGCTCTTTTAAAATCTTTGCCATTGTAGTAATAGGTACCCATGCTTAAGTTGGCATTTAAGTTATTCGGCTCAAGGTCAAGAATGGTCAAGAAATCATCTTTAGCCTTATTTAGGCGATTCATTTCTTCGAAAGCCCTGCCTCTATTGTAAAGTGACTTAATATCTTTCGGTCGGGTGCTGAGGTATTCTGTGTAGGCTTCTACTGCCTCTTTATATTTCCCATCATTAAATAATTGGTCACCTTCTTTTGTGACCCCTGAATTGCATGAAGAAAGGTTAGCTACTAAAAGAAGCACTACCAATTTTACTATATTTTTCATCTTAGGGATAATATTCTTTTGATTCAGTGTGCAAAGATATTTGTTTCCACATAATTCAAAACATATTTAACAGAAGAAGGGCCCGAAGGCCCTTCCTGTTGGATAGTGTGAAACCACCCTATCCGTTTCAACGCGGTCAAACGTCTTAACTCAAAACAACACCAGCGCTACTGCAAGCCCCATACCAAAAAGGGAAACCATTGACGAACAACGGTTTAATTAATCATAAAGAATGTTAAAATGTCAGTTTGAGAATCCCAGAGGCAATTTTAGACCGCTACATCATTCTCACGCAGTGCTTGGTTCAAAGACGTCTTTTTGTCAGTACTCTCTTTTCTTTTACCAATAATCAAAGCAGCAGGCACATGAAACTCTCCTGCAGGAAATTTCTTGGCGAACGATCCAGGAATCACAACTGATCTTTCTGGTACATAGCCCTTATATTCAACAGGCACTGGCCCAGTTACATCAATTATTCTTGAACTGCCAGTTAAGGTTACATTTGCCCCTAATACTGCCTCTTTTCCTATTCTTACGCCTTCTACCACAATACAACGAGAACCAATGAAAGCGCCATCCTCTATAATCACTGGTGCTGCTTGCACAGGTTCTAAAACACCACCAATACCTACACCACCACTTAAATGTACATTTTTACCGATTTGAGCACAGCTACCGACCGTGGCCCAAGTGTCTACCATAGTGCCTTCATCTACATATGCACCAATATTTACATAAGACGGCATCAGCACAACGCCACTCGCTATAAACGAACCATATCGGGCAATTGCATGAGGTACTACGCGCACCCCTTTGCTCGCATAACCAGTTTTTAGTCTGATTTTATCATGAAATTCAAATGGTCCCACTTCAATGGTCTGCATCTTTTGAAGTGGAAAGTATAAAATCACTGCTTTTTTGATCCATTCATTTACTTTCCAGCCATCATCGCTAGGTTCAGCGACCCTAATATGGCCACAGTCAAGGTCTTCTATCACCGACTTAATTGCCAAAACTGTTTGTTTATCTTTTAATAATTCCCTGTTTTCCCAGGCTGCTTCAACTAACTCTTTTAACTCCACCATAAATGCTTTTGAAATTTTATCTAAATTAGATTTTCAATGAAAAAAACCAAGATCATAATCGCCTCCGTACTTAAACCAATTGACGATACTCGCATGTTCGAGAAGTTTGGTCTTTCGATTGCGAAAGCAAATAGATATGAGGTTAATATCATAGGGTTTATTTCAAAAAATACCCTGACCAACGATTCTATAAATTTTTATCCTCACGGACCATTTAGTAGAACTTCAATCCAGAGGTTGATTACTCCCTTAAAAATTTTCAAAATATACCTTAAAGTAAAACCTGATATAATAATATGTAATACCCATGAATTACTGATAGTTACTATACTCCACAGAATATTATTTGGTGGCAAAATAGTGTATGATGTGCGCGAAAACTATGTGAAGAACATTAGAAACACCTCCGTATTTCACCCACTTTTGAAACCTTTGCTATCTGCTTATGTACGATTGAAAGAACTGATTACAAAGCCCTTTTTTAATCGTTTTATACTTGCCGAAAGGGTTTATGAAGATCAATTGAAGTTTTTACCGAAGCATAAATCAATTATCATTGAAAATAAGTGTGCTTCCCTTCCTGTAGAGTCGGAAACAGTAAAGCCAGCCTCAAAAAACATCACCCTCCTCTACTCAGGGACTATTTCTGAATCGAATGGGGTATTTGATGCAATAAACATTACCGATGAATTAAGATCGTTAGACGAAGCCATTCACCTCAAGATCATTGGCAACTGTGCCTTAAAGAAAGACTTACTCCAACTGAAGAAAGCCATTGATGGCAAAGCGTATATTGAACTGATCGGAGGAGATTACCTGGTGCCGCACCAACAAATAATGCAAGAGATTCGAAATGCTAGTTTCGGATTTGTACTTAAAAAGCTCAACAACGGCATTAATGACGACAAACTGCTGACTAGACTTTTCGAATACACCGCCAACAAGTTGCCCATCATTCTATTAAACAATCCTACATGGGTTAATTTCTGTGATGAGCTGAATGCTGCTGCGCCAATTGACCCGAATGATTTCGACCCTGCAGCACTACTTGATGCCATGAAGAAATATGACTTCTATTCAAAAGGGGATGTAAGTACTAGCCTGTGGCAAAGCGAGGAAGTCAAACTTTTAAAAATGCTCAATGCATTGACATTCTGAATTTTAGATTACCCTAAAAATATTTTTAAAGCCTATCAACCAATACGTAATCAGCAATTTACGCTCAATTATGCTATATTTAGTATCTACGTATATTTTTTTTAGACAATCCTAAATAGTATATTTGCCTACAGTTTGACAAACGTTCAGAGATACTATGCTAAGCTTTGTAGAAGAAAATTATTTGAAAGCCATTTACCATCTTTCGGAGAGCGGTAAACGATCGGTAAATACCAACACACTTGCCGAAGAAATGAAGACTGCCCCTGCCTCTGTGAGCGATATGGTCAAAAGACTTTCGCAAAAAAAGATGGTGCAATACCAGAAATATAAAGGGGTAAATGTTTCTGAAGAAGGTAAAATCAAGGCGCTGCATGTGATTAGAAAACACAGGCTTTGGGAAGTGTTTCTGGTAGACAAACTAAGTTTCCATTGGGATCAAGTTCACGAAGTAGCAGAACAGTTAGAGCACATCAAATCTCCCCTCCTTATCAAAAGGCTTGATGAGTTCTTAGGTTTCCCAAAGTATGATCCACACGGAGACCCCATTCCTGATGAGGACGGAAAACTAACTGAAAAACGTAAAGATCCGATTTCGGAACTCGATCTTAACATCTTAGGCATTGTGGTAGGGGTCAATGATTCTAGCTCATCGTTTTTAAAATATTTAGATAAAGTCGGTATCTCTATTGGTTCGAAAATCGAAATCAAAGACCGAATGGAATTTGATGGTTCGGTAGATATTATAGTCGACAACCATAAGGCCCTCACCATTTCATTGACTGTTGCACAGAATATTCTCCTTTCAGAAGCATGAAAAAACATCTTTTAATAATTACGTTAAGTTTGATGCTATTGGGTTGTGGCGGAACGAAAGAAAAGAGTAATGGAAAGTTACAAATTGTAACAACCACAGGCATGATTGCAGACATTGCAAGAAATGTGGGTTTAGACTCAGTAGAAGTCACCGCTCTTATGGGGCCAGGCGTAGATCCACACTTATACAAGGCTACTCAAGGCGATTTAAGTAGACTTCAAAACGCTAATATCATTTTCTATAATGGCTTACACCTGGAAGGTAAAATGGGTGAGGTATTTGAAAACCTCGAAAGAATCAAAACTGTAGTTCCGGTTTCCAGACAATTAGATTCAACCATGCTTTTAACTGATCCCATCTACGCAGGTGCTCATGATCCACACATTTGGTTTGACGTAAGCATTTGGGCTTTTACCATCAATCAGGTTTTAACGACTCTCATTGAAATTAATCCCAAAAACGAAGCCTACTATTCAAAAAATGCTCGGGCCTACTCCAAGTCACTGAATGACCTTCATGGATGGGTTAAAAATGAGATTGCCGCCATACCGGCAAACCAAAGAACGCTGATTACCGCCCATGATGCTTTCAATTACTTCGGAAGGGCCTATTCTATTGAAGTAAAAGGCCTTCAGGGCATTTCTACCCTCTCGGAATTTGGATTGAAAGACCGTGTCGATTTGGTCAATTTTATAGTAGAAAGGAAAATCAAGGCGGTTTTTGTTGAAACATCCGTTTCAGAAAAGAACATTCGGGCCATCATAGAAGGTTGCCAACAAAAAGGTCATGATGTCGTGATTGGAGGTAAACTATTTTCAGATGCCATGGGCGCTGAAGGAACTCCAGAAGGCACATACATAGGCATGGTGAAAGCCAATGTGAATACAATAGTAAATGCGCTGAAGTGAGTTATCAGTGATTGAGAAATTGAGAGAAATTTTAAAAATTGATTTTATCAATAATGAGAGATTTTAAAAGTTTAGAAGTTTGGAAAAAAGGTCATCAAATGGCCCTAGACATCTATGCTCTGACTAAAAACCTTCCAAAAGAAGCCTTATTTGGCCTTGTCTCTCAAATGACAAGAAGTCCCCAATCGATGTTAACCAATATTGAAGAAGGTTTTGGAGGAAGTTATCAAAAAGAAGTTTACAGATTTTACTCAATAGCCATGGGCTCAAAATGGGAATACCAACTTCTTTTAGCAAGGGACTCAGACTTTATACAAACGCGACAATACTCGGTTTTAATTTCAGATTTAATAACTCTCAAAAAACAGCTGAGCTCATTTATACAACACCTACAGACCCAACACCCTAATCACTTAAATCCCAAAGAATGAAGATAGAAGCTAAAGATCCAGCAGTTGAATTTCATGATTTAACGGTTTCATATGATAAAAAACCTGTGCTTTGGAACATCGACATGACGTTGCCAAAAGGTGCCCTGATCGGTATTATTGGTCCAAACGGTGCAGGTAAATCCACCTTGATCAAGGCTGCCATGGGCTTATTACCATTAGGGTCTGGTTACGTGAAAATATTCGGAGAGACTTTGGACAAGGTACGAGATAAGGTGAGTTATGTACCACAGCGCGAATCCGTAGATTGGGACTTCCCCACCTCTGTACTTGATGTAGTATTGATGGGGCGCTATGCCAAGCTTGGGCTGCTCTCCCGCCCTAGAAAGGCAGATAAAGAGATGGCTATGAACTGTTTACGTAAAGTAGGTATGGAAGCTTTTACCACCCGACAGATATCACAACTCTCTGGTGGTCAGCAACAAAGGGTGTTTTTAGCAAGGGCTTTAGCACAAGAAGCTGACCTTTACTTTATGGATGAGCCGTTTGCAGGAGTAGATGCAGCAACAGAATCTGCGATTTTAGGGATTATGCAAGAAATGACTGCGCAAGGTAAAACCGTCATTGTAGTCCATCATGACTTACAATCTGCCGCTGAGTTTTTCGATTGGATCATCCTTTTAAATATGAGGCTTGTGGCTTCTGGGCCAATCGACAAGGTATTTACCAACGCCATGCTCCAAGAGACCTACGGAGGTAAACTGACCGTATTGGCCGAGGTTGGCGAATTGGTAAGAAAAAGACAGATTCCTAGTAGAGAAAAGTATTAATATGGATACCTTTTTTGAGTTCTTTTCATTTCAAGATTCCAGTATAGTCAGTGTGGCCGTTGGCGTCATGCTCCTCACTGCTTCTTCTGCCGTAGTGGGTACTTTCACCTTTCTGCGTAAAAAAGCCCTTGTCGGTGACGCTGTTGCCCACTCTGTTTTACCTGGCATTTGCTTGGCTTTCATCCTTTCAGGGACTAAAGATCCGGTAATTCTGATCATCGGGGCATTTATTACGGGTTGGATCTCCTTGGTAGTTATCGATTTGATTACAAAGCAATCTAAAATCAAAGAGGACTCGGCCATCGCTTTAGTACTTTCTGTTTTCTTCGGTATTGGCATTTTAATGTTGACCAATATTCAGCACAGTGGCAATGCTGCCCAGACTGGCCTAGACTCTTTTCTGTTTGGAAAAGCTGCAGCGCTTGTGGGTAAGGACTTGATTACGTTCAGCATCGTAGCTGTCATTTTAATCTTAACTGTGACCTTGTTTTTTAAAGAACTCAAACTCATCTCTTTCGATTCAAATTATGCTAAAGCTTTAGGTATACCAGTAAAGGCTATTGACTTATTGCTAACCACTTTAACAGTACTTGCCGTAGTCACTGGAATACAGGCAGTAGGTGTAGTTTTAATGGCTGCCATGCTGATTACTCCTGCCGCTGCTGCACGCTTTTGGACCAACGATGTTCGGAACATGACCATTATCGCAGCCATTATGGGTTCGCTTTCTGGACTTTCTGGTGCGTACATAAGCTATGCTGCCCCCGCCATGCCAACAGGGCCATGGATCGTGATGGTGATTTCTGCCATTGCATTGACATCATTCTTCTTTGCACCGAAAAGAGGTATTATTTCTCGCTACTTCTCACAAAGAAGACTTCAGGTATCCATAATGGACGAAAACCTGCTGAAGTCGCTATTCCATTTAGGCGAAGTAGACTCCGACATGTTTAAAGGCCGTACAATGGACGAAATCATTGAGAAGCGATACTTCCCTAAAAATAAATTAAAGTCATCTCTTTTGCGCTTGAAACGGGAAGGATACCTCATTAAGACTCACGGAGCATGGATCTTTACAGAGGTTGGTAAACAAAAAGGACAAAGAGTAGTGAAACTGCACAGGCTATGGGAATTATACCTCTCTACCTATGTGAAAATCGCCTCCGACCACGTGCATGAAGATGCCGAAACCATTGAGCACATCATTACCCCTGAACTGGAGGCTGAATTAGAACGCATGCTGGAATACCCAGAAATGGATCCACATCAAGAGATTATACCCTATTAGAAGTTAGTTATGCGTTACCAACCAGAAAAATTGAATTATCGAATGACTACTTCAAGCTTCGCAAAT
>JBLIES010000064.1:0-15861 GCA_047633135.1 Roseivirga sp. | reverse complement strand
AATGACTTTGATGAAAAAGTTTTAAACTCTGATTTAGAGATCTCTAATAAAAGTGATTTGTTATTTTTAAGTTTTGTTTTTGATGCTACTGCTGAAGCTGCTTTAAATATGAATGAGACTGAATCGGGAAAATCTGGGGCTTCTGGTTGTTCGGTAGGTAAAGAAGTAGCTCTAGGTATAGCTGGAGGTTTTTTGACCGGTTGTGCAGCTGGAGGTATAAAAGGCGCTCTAGGTGGTAGTTTTTGGCCAGGAATAGGTACTTTCACTGGTGCTGTTTAAGGCTGTATTATTGTAGGGTTCGAGGGAGCTATTGCTGGAGGACTATTTGGAGCTCTTGTAGGTGGACTGGATTGTCTTTTTAACTAAAAACACTAACTTTTTATTATGAAAACAATGGCTAATAAATTAATGGTGGTAATAAAGATTGTTATTTTCATTCTTTCTTCAGTAACATTCTATCTATTTGTTTCTTTTGATTTAGATGTAATGATGGAAAAAATTAAGTCACCGCGGTTCTATATAGAGCTCATTGTTAGTCTGTTATTCGGTATCACAATGGTGTTGCTTAACGCCAAGGGGTTTCGCAAAATTGTAAACACAAAAATTTTAAACACAAAGAATCAGGATTGATTTATGTCTTGTGGTTGATTGCAAAATCATACACCCAGAAGAAATTCCATAACTCCTTATGAATCTTGGTGGTTCAGTATAAGGGACATCTAAACTCAAATGCACAACAAAAAAAGCCCCGACATGTCGGGGCTTTTTCGTATACGCTAATTTGCTAATTACTTCTTATAACGTCTGTTGAATTTCTCAACACGTCCTGCAGTATCAACAAATAATTTCTTACCAGTGTAGAATGGATGAGAAGCAGAAGAAACTTCTACTTTGACCATTGGGTAGGTGTTACCATCTTCCCATTCAACTGTTTCGCTTGAAGACATTGTCGACTTCGTTAAAAACTTGAATTCACTTGATGTATCGTAAAATACAATTGGTCTGTAATCAGGATGGATCTCTTTTTTCATAATGCTTTTCTTATCTTCCTCCAAAAAGGACTGCAAATGTAGTGACTTACATAATAAGTCGCAAACATATTAATTTTATTCTTTCAGAAATTCTGCTTTAATAAAAACGTAGCTTGTACTCTAATCGCAGTGCATACCTTGCAGGAGCATTTACCCAATTATGAAGAAGCTTTTTGTCTTACTCGTCTTTCTCGGTTCAACTTTACATCTGGCAGCCCAAAGTACGCTTATTCCTTATAACAGAGAGTATTACCACCTTATCGATAGGTTTACGGCCAAGTTCCCCGAGCAGGCTAAGCTCTTTCAAACCACCATGAAGCCGGTCACCAGGCAGGCCTTAGCAGATTTCTTGAATGCCATCAAGGAAGAGTACCCTAACTTTTCTGAGCAAGATAAATTCAACTACGAGTTTTTAATGAACGATAGCTGGGAGTATAGCGATTCAGAGTACATAGAGAATGATAAAAGCTGGTGGAATCTCTTCTACAATAAGAAATCTGATCTGTTGAATTATAAAGCTGAAAACTTCAATATCCATATCAATCCAGTTTTCGAGTTTACTGGAGGAAAAGATTCTCAAACTGATCAAACTATCTATACAAACACCAGAGGGGCTGAGATAAGAGGTTTGATTGACGATAAAATTGGTTTCTATACCTTTGTAAGTACCACCCAGGCGAGATTTCCACAATATGTTAACAACTACATTCGCGGGCCTCAGATGGCTTTTCCTAATGAAGGCTTTTGGAAAGCGTCTGGAGACAACGGCTGGGATGTATTTCATGCCCGAGGTTATTTTACGTTTGGTTTAACAAAAAGCATTAGCGTTCAAGCGGGTTACGATAAAAATTTTATTGGCGATGGGTTAAGGTCTATGATCCTTTCTGATTTTTCAAGCCCATACCTTTTCGGAAAAATAAACGTAAGTGCCGGACCCTTTCAGTATACCGTTATGTATTCTGAATTGACAGAAGATATCGCTTTTTCTGGCAGAGGTTTCCCTGGAGATGGCGATTACCCAAAAAAATTCTGGGCTTTCCACCGTGCGGGAGTCAATATCACCCCTAGAATATCCGTTGGTCTATTTGAATCGATCATGAGCGAGCAAGCCACCTTAGCTTATTTTAACCCTATCATCCTTTATCGAGTAGCCGAACTACAAGAGGGCAGTCCAGACAACGCCATACTTGGGCTAGATTTTAAATGGAATACCAGAAAAGGAATTACTGTCTATGGGCAAGCACTGCTCGATGAGTTTGTAATTAATGAACTACGCTCTGGTACTGGCAGCTGGAGGAATCGTTTTGGCTTCCAATTAGGTGCTAAAAAAATAGACGCATTTCGAATCGATAATTTAGACCTACAAGTTGAAGTTAATTTAGCCCGCCCTTTTCTTTACCAAAGTGAATTTAAAAACAGCTACTCCAACTATAGAAACCCACTGGCGCATCCCGTTGGAGGTAACTTTAGAGAGTTAGTGCTGGTTGCTAGGTATCAGCCCATAGAGCGACTATCAATAGTAGGCAAAGTCATCTATACCGATTTAGGAGAAGACTTGGGTGATGGCGTAAATTATGGCGGCAATGTATTGGCAGATACTGATGACAGAGTAGGCACATTCGACAATAGAATTGGTCAAGGCGCTAATGCCAAAAATGCATTCATCCAATTGTCTGGTTCTTACATGCTGATTCACAATGTATTTCTCGACATAGACATCACCAAAAGAAACTTTAACAGCGAACTGGCCGTTCGCGATTTGAATAGTACACTCTTCAGTACATCGCTCAGGTGGAATTTAGTCAAGCGACAACACGAATTTTGAAATATCACTTCCAAAATATTTTATCGATAACTTGCGGCAGATTTTGAACTATGAAGACCTTTCGGAGAATATTGGCGTTTGCCAAACCTTACCATAAGCACTTTCCGCAGTACTTTATTTTCGCCACGCTCGCTATCATTTTTAGCTTAACGAATCTAGCTTTATTAGAGCCCCTCTTCACCATTATCTTCGATTATAAGACAGACGATGGCCTAGCGGTTTTAACCGAAGCAGGTAAAAGTGCTGGTTTCTTAGGCCAGGCAAAAGCCATGCTCTATGAAAAACTAATGGAGTACAAAGACGCCAATGGTAAGTCAGGGAGTCTTATATTCGTCAGCATTATCATTGTAATCTCTGCCTTACTATCAAACTTGTTCACCTACCTATCTAATGTCACCATGGGAATTGTGAGAGCCAATGTGGTACAGCGCATCAGGGCTAAAGTTTTTAAGAATACCACCGATCTACATTTGAACTTCTTTTCTGGTGAGCGTAAAGGAGACATCATGTCACGCATGACCAATGACATTCAAGAAATTGAGGTCACTTTGGTAAGTTCTATAAAGGTGCTTTTTAGAGAACCCGCAACCATCATTATCTATGTTGCCTTTCTTTTGGCGACTTCTTTTAAGCTGACACTATTCGTGATTGTATTTTTCCCGATCATGGGATTTTTGATTTCATGGATCGTGAAAAAGCTAAAAAAGAAAGCAGTGCTCAGCCAGGAATCACTCGGGCGGATCGTCAATTTGATGGACGAAGTTTTCTCTGGAATGCGGATCATTAAAGGCTTTAATGCAAAAGATTATGTCGATGATCTTTTCGAAAAAGAAACCCGCACCTATAGAAAGATTAACATTTCTATGGCACGGAAGAATGAATTGGCATCGCCAGTGTCTCAATTCTTGGGGATTGTAGTAGTCGCCTCACTACTTGTATACGGTGGAACCCTTGTATTAAATGACCAAGGTGGACTTGATGCTGGTGGACTTTTAGCTTACATCGCAGTATTTAGTCAAATTATTAACCCTGCGAAAAGCATTTCGCAATCACTGAGCAACATCCAACGCGGAATTGTTTCTGCAGAGCGTATTTTTAAGCTGATTGACGAAACGCCACAGATTCGAAATATCGAAAATGCCATTCAACTCAAGAGTTTTGATAACGAAATAGAGTTCAGAAATGTCAATTTCGCTTACGAAAAAGAGACCGTTCTGAAGAATATTAATTTTACTGTTAAAAAAGGTAAAACGGTGGCCCTTGTGGGTTCCTCTGGTGGTGGTAAATCAACCATGGCCGATTTGATTCCCCGATATTTCGACCCTACCGGGGGAGAAATTTTGATCGATGGAAATTCTCTCGCCAGTGTGAACATTGAATCACTTCGGTCTCAAATGGGTATAGTAACTCAAGAGTCAATCCTTTTCAATGATTCTGTAATCAAGAACATCGCGTTTGCCATACCAGGTGCTCAACTTGAAGAGGTGATGCAAGCCGCAAAAATTGCCAATGCACACGACTTCATTATGCAATTGGAAAATGGTTATGAAACGAATATTGGCGAAAGAGGAGGCAAGCTTTCTGGCGGCCAACGCCAAAGAATTAGCATCGCCCGGGCAGTAATGAAAAACCCTCCTATTTTGATTTTAGACGAAGCGACCTCAGCTTTAGACTCTGAATCTGAAAGCATGGTACAAGGCGCTTTGACCAATTTAATGAAGAATAGAACCTCGATAGTGATCGCTCACCGTTTAAGTACCATTCAGCATGCTGATGAAATTTTAGTCATGCAAAAAGGAGAAATCATTGAACGCGGCACTCATCAAGCACTTTTTGATCAAAACGGTGTATATACCAGATTAATCTCGATGCAATCAATTTAGATTAATTAGAGATTGCATTGCTATATTTCATATAATTCCCTTTCTTCGAAACAAACAAAAGCACTATGGACAACCTAAGTCTAATCAAAAGTGAATTACAAGAAGCCGCCAAAGTATTAGAAAGCTTTTTAAATAATGACCATAACCTGATTGCAATTGAGAATGCAGGACAGGCTTTTGTCGAAACGATCAACAATGGTGGTAAAATTTTCAGCTGTGGCAATGGCGGTTCCCATTGCGATGCCATGCACTTTGCAGAAGAGCTAACAGGCCGATACAGAGAAGACAGAAGAGCCTTACCCGCCATCGCTATTTCTGACCCAAGCCACATGTCATGCGTTTCGAACGACTTTGGCTATGAGTCAATATTCTCTCGCTATATCGAAGGACTTGGCAGAGAGGGTGACGCGCTCTTAGCAATCAGTACCAGTGGGAATTCTAAAAACATTCTGAAGGCTGTGACCATGGCGAAGCAGCGTAAAATGAAAGTAATTGCGCTTACTGGTAAAAATGGTGGCGAATTAGGCGAATTAGCCGATGTAGAAATTCGAGTGCCACATATGGGCTATGCCGATCGAATTCAAGAAATCCACATTAAAGTAATTCACATCATGATTCAATTGATCGAGAAAGGAACAATCGATGTTAAGTAAGGGCTACGGTGCGGCAGTTTATGGTGTAGATGCTAAAATCATCACCATTGAAGTGAACATTGTTCAGGGTACAAAATTTTGGCTCAGTGGATTGCCAGACAGCGCAGTAAAAGAAAGCGAACATCGCATAGAATCTGCCATTAAACATTTTGATTACAGAATGCCTCGGCAAAAAGTGGTGGTCAATATGGCGCCTGCCGATATCAAGAAAGAGGGATCTGCCTACGATTTACCGATTGCCTTAGGTGTACTCACTGCTTCGAGTCAAATTCATGCTGATGATTTAGAAAAATATGTGGTCATGGGCGAATTGGCACTCGATGGCAACCTAAGGCCTATCAAAGGGGTACTCCCCATTGCCATTGAAGCGAGGAATAAAGGTTTCAAGGGTTTCATTCTCCCTATGGAAAATGCCAATGAAGCCGCAATCGTTAACGACCTTGATGTAATTGGCGTAGGTAATTTAATTGAAGCCATAGAATTCCTTGAAGGAAAACGCCATATAGAACCAGTAGAGTACGATACACGAGACAAGTTTTTCACTCACCTGAACGACTATGAAGCGGATTTCTCGAATGTACAAGGGCAAGAAAATATTAAGAGAGCGCTCGAAATTGCTGCCGCTGGTGGCCATAATGTAATTATGATTGGGCCTCCGGGCGCTGGGAAAACTATGTTAGCCAAAAGGCTTCCCTCTATTTTACCTCCACTCAGTCTTTATGAAGCCTTAGAAACCACCAAAATTCACTCTGTAGCGGGTAAACTTGGAGAGCATGGCGACTTGGTCACCAAAAGGCCTTTCCGTTCTCCGCATCATACTATTAGCGATGTTGCTTTAGTGGGGGGTGGGGGAAATCCGAAGCCAGGAGAAATTTCATTGGCGCATAACGGAGTGCTCTTTCTAGACGAACTTCCAGAGTTTAAGCGCACAGTACTAGAAGTAATGCGCCAACCTTTAGAAGAACGGAAAGTGACTATATCCCGAGCCAAAGTCTCGGTAGACTTTCCTTCCAATTTTATGCTGATCGCCAGCATGAACCCTTGTCCGTGCGGCTACTACAACCACCCAGACAAAGAATGTGTTTGCGGCTCGGGCAATGTGCAGCGCTACCTTAACAAAGTGAGTGGTCCTCTCTTAGACCGAATTGACTTGCATGTTGAAGTCACACCTGTGTCCTTCGATCAGATGACGGAAAACCGCAAAGCTGAAGACAGTGCTTCGATTCGCGAAAGGGTGATCAGAGCCCGTAAAATTCAAACCGACAGGTTCAAAGACAAGGAACTTCATTCCAATGCCATGATGCCTTCGCAAATGGTAAAAGACATTTGTCAGATCAATGCTGCAGGCAAAGTATTACTCAAAACTGCCATGGAAAGACTTGGCCTTTCTGCAAGGGCTTACGATCGTATTTTGAAGGTGAGTCGCACCATTGCCGATTTAGCCGGCAGCGAAGAAATCAAAATTGAACACCTGGCCGAAGCCATTCAATACCGCAGCTTAGATAGAGATGGATGGGCGGGGTGAGTGTAGAGGGTACTCCATTCGCTTGTGCACCGAATTTGTGACGTATTATGGCGGTAAGGACTTCACCCTTTTTAATTCTGAATTGTTATTACTCTAGACACAGTGTTTTGCTAACCCACTGTCGCAGGTTCTCCGAACCTGTGACCCAATATGAAAGCTTGGACTCCGTCTATTTTTATTCAACAAAACTCCAATTGGTTCTCCTGTAACTTTGTGGGATGCTCAAACACTCCGATGCCTCGGAGCAGGACGCACTGATCGAAGGAGCTTGGTGCAAGTAGCAGTCACCCCAGCATGATTGTTCGAACAGTCAATGCCCAGCAACGTCACTGCGAGGCACGAAGCAGTCTCAATCCAACCTATGTCAATTATACCCGTCATCTCGTAGAGATCTTTTCACGCGTCACAAGAAGATTATATTTTACCTGTGTTTCTGAAAATTCAGAAGCTTCGGAACTTTCAGCATGACTGTGCTAACGGGATTTGCTTAGTACCATCACCTTGAGGCACGAAGCTGTCTCGAAACAGTTCCCTAAAGCCCAACAGTCGCTTGGCTTTGCCGAGTGACAGGCAGTAAGTTGGCTTCAAGCCAAAATGCTATTCTTCACTCGGTGCAACCGAGCGAATGCGCTCCAATTTAAACTTTGCGAAACTCAGCGCCCTTTGCTGTAAAGCACATTAGTTACTCTTGTTTCAACGCTTTAATCGGACTTGTCATAGCGGCTTTTGTACTTTGAAAACTTACGGTTAGGATAGAAATCACCAGAGCCGTTAAAGCCGTGAGCAAATACACCCACCATGGAATTTCAATTCGATAGGAGAAGTCTTGTAGCCATCGGTTCATAAAGTAGCCTGCCAAGGGTAATGAAACTATAGCGGCTAGGCCTACCAGCTTTAGAAAATCAATGGACAATTTGTAAGTAATTTGACCTATGCTGGCGCCCAGTACTTTTCTGATACTGATTTCCTTTGCTCTTTTTTCGGCATTAAAAGCCGACAAACCAAACAGTCCGAGGCAGGCGATAAAAATGGAAAGCGAAGTGAAAATCACAAAGATTTTGCCCAAACGCTGTTCAGTATCATAAGTATTGTTGAAGGAATCGTCCATAAAATAATAATTGAAGGGTTGGCCGGGCGCAAACTTTTCCCATGCGGTTTCTAATTTCGAAATGCCTTTTGAAAAATCTCCAGCATTTAGTTTGACCAACATTTTCTTAGGCTTTCCACCCAACGTAAGGCAGAGGGCATCAATGCTGTTTCTCAAAGTTTCAAAGTGGAAGTTTTTGACTACCCCGATCACGGTAAAGTAGCGCATGTTTTCCTTGTCTTCCCTATGAAAATCATCCGTGAAGCGCATCCCTATGACTTCTTCGGGTGTCAAGCCAAGCAGTACAGCGGTAGATTCATTCAAAATCATGGCGCTAGAATCCGTTGCGAATTCCCTATTGAAATCACGACCGGCAACCAATTCCAGCCCCAAGGTGGAGAGGTAGTCGTAATCAATGTCCCAACTGCCAATGATCAAGGCATTTTCGCTTCCCAGTGATTTATCAGGAAAAAGGGTGGTTGCACCTCTTGGCGAAGGGGTTGGTAAATAGCTACTGAGCGAAGCGTTTTTTACCTGAGCCATTTTCTTCACTTCGTTCTTAAAAGTTTCGATTTGTTTGCCGATGGCATCTACATCATCAATGATCAACACCTGATCTTTTTGATAACCTAGGTCTTTATTCTGAATGAAATTAAGTTGTTGAAAAACCACAAAAGTACCCAACATGAGGAACAGAGAAATGGCAAACTGAACTACTACTAAGCTGTTGATCACCGTTCTGCCTCCATTTCCGTTGACATCTCCGCCTTTCATTCCCTTGATAGGCGAAAATCGCGACATGAGAAAGGCAGGGTAACTGCCCGAACCAAAACCTAAAACAAAGGCGACAAAACACAGTATTAACCAAAATAGTGGATTCCCGAAAGGAATAGCAATGGCTTTTCCTGCCAATTGGTTGAAGTACGGCAAACTGATCGCGGCAATGGCAATGGCCAATACCAACGCAACAAAAGCCACTAAAGTAGACTCGGTTAGAAACTGCTTAATCAAGCCCCATCTGCTGCTGCCCAAAGTTTTACGCACACCCACTTCTTTTGCCCTTTTTAAGGAGCGAGCAGTGGACAGGTTCATGAAATTTACAACCGCCAGAAGAATAAGAAAAAGGCCTACCGCAGCAAGTATATATACATTTTGAATATCGCTGTTGGCGCTTAACTCATTATCAATATTGGGAGAGTGCAGGTGAATATCGGTTAATGCAATAGGGGTAAACCTCATGAAGTCACCCGTAGATTTCTGCATTTCTCTGGCACTTTCAACGGTAAGCCCTGGCATAAAAGTCATAGCCCAAGGGATTAAGTATCGTTCCTTAACAGTACCTAAATACGCTTGTAAACTTGCTTCATCTGCTTGGGAACGAAGCTTCACAAAAGTAGGAAAACTCCATGTGCTCCATGCCAAACTATTAAAATCCGCAAAACTAGAAAGTGAAATAAACACCTTTTGATCTCTCAAAAATGAGTTTTGGGGCAAGTCTTCTATTACCCCAGTCACAATATACACCTCGTTATTATTGAGTACCATGCTTTGCCCCATTGACTTGTCCAAATCAAAATGTTTGAGGGCAGCAGTTTTAGTTAGCACAATGGAGTTGGGTTTTTCTAAGGCTGTTTTGGCATTTCCATAAAGCATTTCTAAACCAAACATTTTGAAGAAAGTAGCGTCTGCCCCTGCCACATGATCTTCTTTTACATTTTGTTCAGCATCTATCTCCTTAAGTAATATGCCATTGCTCATCCTTAACCGAGTGATCATCTCAGCTTGCGAAAAATCCTTTCGCATTACATCGGCCAAAGGACTAGAAACTGCTGCGAAATGATTTGTTTCTCCAGCAGTACGATTGTCAATATTAACCCGATAAATACGATCCGCATCAGCAAACATTTTATCGAAGCTGAGCTCGTCATGGAGCAATAAAGTGATAATTAAAGCCCCAGCCATGCCTATCGCGAGGCCTGAGGTATTGAGGAAAGTGAAGAAAGGTTGTCGAAGCGCATTGCGCCATGCCACCTTCAAGTTGTTTTTAAACATAGCTGTTGTTTTTGAGCCCCGAAGCATCGGGGGATCCTTATAAAATGCTTTCATAAACCCTGGCCTGAAGGAGCGCATCACGCCCAAAAAGAATTTTCTCTTGGCCTTCGCAGGGGAGTTTTCGTACTGTTGCTCAAAGAGCTCAATTAGATCACCTTCAAATTCTTCGAGGTAATCTTCTCTGCAAAACCAGCGCAGAAATTGAAGTGCTCTTTTTGGCGGTTGGGATTTCATTGACCAAATGAAATTTTCGGAATTTGCTGATAGATCGAAGTTCTGACTTCGTATTGCAAATCCAGCACTTGTTTTCCTATTGAGGTAATATTATAATATTTTTTCCTTCGGCCTCCACGCTCATTGGTGATGCCACCGAAACTAGACTCCACAAAACCTTTGTTTTCCATGCGCTTCAAAGCCACGTGCACTGCGCTCACATTGACCTTTTTACCTAATTTCCTCTCTAGGTTTTCAAGAATCAATACGCCATACGCTTCTTTGTTATTGGCAGCCACTAACAGCAATACCAACTCTTCAAATTCACCTAATGAGTGTTCGGCTCCCATATCTTAGTTTACTTAACAAAAGTAAAAGTAATAATTAGTTTCATGTTTGTTAAGTAAATCGTAATTTAATTTATTGAAAAAGTAAATCGGAGCGCCATGCCTCTGGCTATTCTTCAGCCCAAGTACCCTATGTATTTATTCTCTGGTCTGAAATTTTTCCACTTCATTTTCATAAATTCACCTTCAATTTAAAATTGACTTTTCATGAATCGATTACTTCTTTATCTACTGTCTGTTTTCTTCGTTTTCTCAAGTGCCTGCTCCTCTGAAAAGTCTAACGACACAGTCGATTTCATCATTCTGCAAATAAACGATGTTTATGAAATCGCTCCGCTAGAAGGTGGAAAAGTGGGTGGAATGGCGCGAGTAGCTACTCTCCGAAAACAGCTTTTAGCCGAGAACCCCAATGTAATCACCACACTTTCAGGAGATTTTGTAAGCCCTTCGCTTACAGGAACGCTGAAATACGAAAATGAAAAAATAGCGGGTAAGCAAATGATAGAGGTAATGAATGCTGTGGGTATAGATTACGTGGTCCCGGGCAACCACGAATTCGACCTAAAAGAGAATGAAATTCAACAGCGCATTGACGAATCACAATTTACTTGGACGACCACCAATGTTCGTCATGTTGTCAATGGCGAAAGCGTGGATTGGACACAAAACGGAAAACCTTTTCCGGACCACATCATGCACAGTATCGATGGTGTTGACATTGCCTTTTTCGGTTCTACCCTGCCCTTTACCAAAAAGGATTATTTAAGCTATACCGATAAGTATGAGTCGGTGAAAGCCGTTTATGAAGCCGTAAAAAATGAAGCTGAAATTTTGGTTGGACTCACCCATTTAAAACGAGTTGAAGACGATTCTTTGGCGAGATTTTTCGTTCCTCAATTCAATTTGATTTTAGGTGGACATGACCACGCCAATATGAAATACACCTTTGGCCAAACCATTATGACCAAGGCCGATGCGAATGCTAAAACAGTGTATGTCCATCGCATGAGTTATGATAAGGCCAGCAAGGCACTGACCATTAACTCCACCTTGGTGGCCACTGACGAAACGGTTGCTGAAGATCAAGAAGTAAAGGCCATTGTCGATAAGTGGGTGAATATTGCGAATGAAAGCATGGTAGCCATGGGCTATAATGCCGACAAAGTGGTCATGACCACCACCGACACCTTGGACGGCAGAGAAAGCAGCATTCGTTATCGCCCAACTAATTACCCAATCATGACAGCAGAGTCCTTTCTGTTTGCTGTCCCAGAAGCAGATTTAGCTGTCTTCAATGCGGGTTCTATCCGCTTAGACGATCAACTCACGGGAACAATTACTGAATATGATATTTTGCGTACTTTTCCTTTCGGAGGCGGAATTTCAATAGTCACCTTAAAAGGAAATGACCTACAGCGCATTTTAGAAACTGGAACCGTGGCCAATTTGGGCATAGGTGGTTACTTGCAATTGGCCAATGCTGAGAGGAAAGCAGACGGCTGGTACATTAAAGGAGCAAAACTCTCAGCAGATAAAACCTACAAATTAGCCTTGCCAGACTTTCTCCTCACTGGTGGCGAAGCCAACCTTGAGTTCGTCAAAGACTTTCAAAAAGGAGCTGTTCACCCCAAAGATTTCAATGGGATCAAAAACGATGTCAGGGATATTATAATGGCTTATTTTAGAAAGGATTAGCCTTAGTTATTCTGCTAGTTTGAGAGGTACTGAAACACTCCGAAGCTGACTGTTCGAACAGGCTCAGTCCTCTCTCGCAGTCACCCTGAACTTGTTTCAGGGTCTGTGAATCTTAGCATATATTATTATTTGATTTTAAACTCCCTAAATGAATCTTTAATATGATTTGATAGATTCGTAAAAAGAGTCCTCTAGTAAACTTGTGGGATACCGAAACGCTCCGATTTAACCTTTGCGAAACTCAGGGTGCTTTGCGGTTAGATATTATCATCAAGCATTGCTGTTAATTTTTATTCAATTTCTTCATATTGAGGATTGAAATTATGAGCAATCAAATCAGAGTGTTAGCGATTGAAGATGAGCCGCTTCATGAAGAGCGCCTTCGGATGGTCTTAGACAAGTTGGGTTATCACCTGATTGATGTTTTGCCCAGTGCTGAAGGGGTTATAGGGAAAATTGAAGCCACCCATCCCGATATCCTACTTATGGATATTAACCTGAACAGCGAGATGTCAGGGATAGATCTTTTAAGTAAAATCAATGAGGAGTACGATATCCCGAGCATTTTTCTCACCTCATTCACAGATCAAGACACCTTTAATGCTGCCAAGAAGGTTCAGCCAAGTGCTTATTTGATAAAGCCCTACAATCAAGGAGAACTGCAACGGAGCATTGAATTGGCCATTTTCAATAAGCAAAAAGAAAATACTCCTTCCTTGCAGTCATCGGTTCAAAAAGTGAAACAGCTTTTTGTTAAGGAAGGGAATTCGCTTGTCAAAGTAGCCTGTAACAGCATTCAATTGGTAAAGGCCTTCGACAAGTATTGCTATATTTATACAGCTCATAAGCGATATATGGTCAAAGAAAGACTAAAGAATATTCAAAGCTGTTTACCGGATGAAAGCTTTCTCCAGGTACACAGGTCTTACATTGTCAACTTTGAATTCATCGAGTCATTCAATGAACAGATGAACGCAATTGTTATCTTGGGGCAAGAGATTGCAATTGGGCGAAAGTATAAGCAAGACTTACTTTCTAGAATACGGACAATTGGTTAAATCACATGATGATAATTTCAGACCGGTTAGAATGGATCTCTAAACAATCAGACTTTCCACTTTGGATAGCTTCAATAGCGGAAAACAATATCTGTGAACTCTCCCGTGCATCAGGCTTTCAGATCGATACTGAAAACCGAACCATCGCTATTTTTTTACCTCAAAGCATGTTTTCCATGATTGAGCCCACGCTTAAAGCAAACTCAAAAATCAGTTTGCTGATGGCTTCATTAAAGGATTTTGAGTCGTATCAGGTAAAAGGTTCATACTTGAGACACAGCCTAAGTACAGAAGAGCAGGTTGATTTTTACTATGAGAACATAAAGAAGACCATTGAAGAAATAAATGTGCTTGGCCTGTATGGTGAAGGCATATTGGGCTATTTGCTAGAAAAACCAAGCTTTGCCATTACTATGAAATATGAAGAGGTATTTGAACAAACCCCTAAACCCGGAACGGGCCATAAAATTTCTGATTTGGCATGAACAATAAAATAACAACCGATATGTTGCCGGCCTTTCAAGGTGTAATTCCGGCTACCTTGGCTACTGCTTCGAAGGATGGAATACCTAATGTCACCTACATTTCACAAGTGTATTATATTGACGAAGCGCGTGTTGCCATCTCCCATCAGTTCTTCAACAAATCGTGGAAAAACATTGAAGAAAACCCCTTTTTCACCATAGCCCTTACCTGTCCAGAAACGGCTTCGCTTTGGAAAATTGATGTGCAGTACATTGAGGGTCAGAAGGAAGGTGAAGTTTTTGATGAAATGGACATGGTGATTACGGCCATTGGCAGCATGTATGGCGATAAAAACCCGTTCAAACTTCAATCTGCGGTCATTTGCAGAGTGTTATCCATCAAATCTATATTCAAAAATGAATAAGTCTGTTGAGAGCTTACTCAGCCAACTCGATGAAGAAAAAAGGAAGAGTGACCTGATCAGAAAAGTATCCTTCGAGCTCACCAAAATTTCTCCTCTTTTGGAAAGGCTCAACAATATTTTGGAGCTCTTAGAAACCAGCTTCAATCTGACGCATAGTATTCTGCTCATTCCGCAAGAGAATAACACAGCACTCAAAATAATCGCCAGTCGAGGTTTTGATCAAGATGGGGTTGGCGTGAAAATCCCTTTCGATTATGGGCTTGTAGGAACTGTGGCTACAAAAAGGAAGAAAATACGAATCTCCAGGCTATCGCAATTAAGAAGATATGCCGAAGCCGATGATCATCAACGAAGTGTTGAAATAGGAAAACTTGGTTATCCTTACCTAGCAAATGCTGAAAGTCAGGTTGTATTGCCTCTGATAGCTAATGACGAACTGGTGGCGGTTCTGTCGGTAGAGAGTGAAAACATCCTTTTCTTTTCGCTGAAGGAAGAAGAATTGTTAATGACCTTAAGCCATCAAATGGCGCTCTCTATTCAAAATTCGATAGTGTACGAACAGCTAGAAAAGCGAGTCAAGAATAGAACCCAAGCTTTAGAAAATTTGAACAAAACCAAAGATCAGCTTTTTTCCATCATTGCCCATGACCTCAGAAGCCCAATGATTGCACTGGAGGGCGTTTCGGAACTGGTGGATTACTATACTGCCAAACAGAAGTTTGACCAACTTCATTCCTTAGGGTCTAAAATTGGGCATACGGTGCAGAACATTACCCAATTGCTGGACAACCTTCTAAATTGGTCTTTAGCACAACAAGGAGGCATCAAAAGTGCTCCTCGTAATATTGACCTTGCCGTTCTTTTGGATGAAGTTAGGGGTATTTTTAGCGACCATTTAAGCGCTAAGCACATCAGTCTGTTTGTTGCAAATTGTGAGGGTATTTCTATTTATGCGGATTACACCATGATCTTTAGTGTGTTCCGAAATATTGTAAGCAACGCCATAAAATTCACTCCAACTGAAGGTGAAATTCATTTATCAGCCCTCCAAAAAGGCGACAAAGTTCAGGTGACCATAACAGACACTGGGGTAGGCATTAGTGCACCTAAACTTTCCTTCATCTTTTCATTACAAAACAATAAGAGTGAGTTAGGTACTAATCGCGAAAAAGGTTCTGGCTTAGGATTAGTGTTGGTTAAAGAGTTTATGGATAGAATCAACGGAACCGTTGAAATCAAAAGCGCTGACCAAGGGACTACTGTTATTCTTTTAATTCCACAAGCTTAGCTTTCATTCCTAGTTTCGGTTCGTTCGCTCCTCTGCCTATGTCGTTCGTTCCTTATTTTTCATTGCCATTTTTTCCTTTTCCACATTTGATCTTGAACTCGATTAATAAACAATCATTGAGCAATTCAAACGAACCCAGATGCGAGTATAAACCCTCCAAAAGTTCCTTTTGTTGCTTCATATGAACCGATTTATCCTCGATGAAACAAGAGCATCAATTTATAAAGGCTTCTGGTTGCATTTAAAGTAGAGTTCAGAATTTAAGTTAATTAAACCAACCAAAGGATGAAAACTATACTAGTTACTGGAGCTACG
>JBLIES010000063.1:0-15995 GCA_047633135.1 Roseivirga sp. | reverse complement strand
TCTGTGGCGCCCAAGGTTTCGATTGTCCTGGAATAGGAATTGTAATTGGCTGATCAATAAACTCAAAACAAGGAGAGTAACCTTGCTCTACAGCCGTGGCATATAAAAAAGGTTTGAAAAGCGAGCCTGCCTGCCTCTTGCCTTGGCGCACGTGATCAAACTTAAAATACTCATAGTCTATTCCGCCCACCCAAGCCTTGATTTCTCCTGTGTGAGGATTTGCAGCCATAAAACCTGCTTGTAAAAAGTGTTTGTAATACTTTAAAGAATCAAGCGGACTCATTAATGTATCAATTGCCCCTTTCCAAGAGAAAATCCTCATGGGTAACTTCTTATTCAAATGGTAATTAATCGAGTCTTTATCTTTTCCATAACGTTTCAATAATGTTCTATATCGCTCTGTTCTTGGAAGAACGCTTTCCTCAATAAATCCTTTAATCACTCTACCATCTCCATCAATCCAAGGCTCACGCTTTTCTCCATCCGATGCTCTCAAAGACCTAAAAAACTTCGACTGTACTTGCCGCATCGTACTGTCCATCGCCTCTTCTGCATATCTCTGCATACGGCTGTCCAGCGTAGTATAGACTCTAAGTCCATCAGCAAAAAGATCGTAGCCCATGTCCTTGGTCAACCTATTGAGGTCCTTTTTCATTTCTTCTCTAAAGTACTGCGCTAATCCAAAATTCTGATCTTGCATATTATAGTCAAGCACAATCTCTTTCGGTGCCAAAGTATCATATTGTTGTTTTTCTAAAAAGCCATATTTAATCATTTGACTCATTACCACATTCCGCCTTTGGCGTGAGTTTTCAGGGTTTCGGACAGGATTGTAGCGAGTGACAGCTTTTTGAAGCCCCACCAAAACAGCGGCTTCTTCTACCGCCAATTGATTTGGCTTTTTATTGAAAAATGCCCTTGACGCTGATTCTATTCCAAAAGTATTATTACCAAAAGAAACCTGATTAAAATACATGGCCATGATCTCGTCCTTGGTGTAGGATTTCTCTAATCTTACTGCCAAAATCCATTCCTTCGTTTTATAAATAAGTTGATCCAGTGTGCGATTAATGCCATCAAGCGTTCCCTTCTCTTCCACAGTTCCAACTCGCGTGTCGAACAAGTTTTTGGCCAGTTGTTGCGTTACGGTACTACCGCCTCCTTGTGGATTAAAGGTGATCACACCATAAGCCGCTCTGATCATGCTTCTAAGGTCAATTCCAGAGTGACTTTCGAAACGAATATCTTCAGTAGATGTTAATGCATTAATCAAGTTTTCCCCCAAGTCATTATAGGTCACAGTGGTTCTATTATCCCTGTAATAGCTGCCTAGAATTTGACCATCAGCACTGTAGAGCAAAGAGCTCAAGTTTTGGTCTGGATTTTCTAGTTGGCTGTAGCTTGGTAACTCGCCAAACCAATTATTGACATTGGTGCTTACCGACCAGATGTAAACGGGGAATCCGACTAAAACCAACACAAAAGCCACCCACACAAATCGGGTAATTATTTTCAGGCCTTTCTTTTTCTGTTTTTTTTCTTCCTGCGCCATAGCTACTGGTAAAATCTAGAGTGAAACTTGAGGTAATCTTCCAACTTTTTTGATTGATACAACATTTGAAAATTATCCCGAGAGATTGCAAAATTATTAAAATTTGAGTCTACTTCTATAACGAACTTCTCTCGTGCAGATTTAAAAGCGCGTAAGTAGGCCTCTGCTGTTTTCTTTTCAGTGAATGAATTGATAAACATAATACCCAGGTCCTTTCCAGCATCCAACTCAAGTTGACCAATACTCAGCTTCAAATGGGCAAATTTCTCTTTGTTAAAAGATTCTATTGCTGCTTTGAGCTCCTCTTTTTTCGTGCTGGTTCTATTGTAGACAACTGCCATTAAATGAAGCTGTTTAAAGTCTTCACTGTATTCGAAATCTTCGTTTCGAATAATTGTTTCTTTAACAGGCTTCAAGGCACTCAACAACTCGCCTGCATAGTCATTCAATTTACCCTCAGGGTACTTCTCTAAAAAAACATTCAAGGCCTGCTCATAAGAAAACAGACTTTCTGTCTTGGCTTTAAGTATGACGGCCAATAACTCCACAGTTGGCAAAAAGTCAACATCCTCAAAAGATTGTAATGCATCCCTTAAGATTTGATCTGCACGCACGTATTCTCCATTTTCATAAGCCGCGTATGCGGATGCATATACTTTCTGCAAGGCCTTATTCCTAGCCTCTTTCTCTGCTATATAGTTGGGGTTGATCAATATTTTAGCGGTTAATGAAGTTGGGAATTCATCAATAATTTGTTGTTTGTAGCGATTAGCCTGCGCAGCATCTGTGCCTTGATAGATCGTATAAAGGGCAAAAAGAGTCTCTAATTTAAATTCTGACTTAGGGTACTTTTGAATTAGCGTTTTATAGGTGCTAGCAGACTTACCTAAACTTTCTAGACCAAAACGATAAACCCTTCCGAGTTTAAAATAGGCTTCTTCAATTTCTAAATCTAGCTTCGTCTTGGCCTCAGCGGTAGTTGGAATATTCGCTAATAACTCGGCTTTTTTTGCCTCTCGACCCTCCTCACGTTTACCAGTTTGGGCTTGGCCTTGTTCACTCACATCAGCCATCAAAACCTCATCCTCAGGTTCAGTTTCATCAAAAGTAGCCTCCTTCGATGCTCTCCTCCAGTTATCCTCTAAAGGTCTGTTGCCCCATCTCCGTTGGAATTCTAGCGCGCCTAAATCTGCAGCCGCCCGATTATAAAAATACCATTCCCCTGTGCTCGGTGCCGAATTAAAGCCTGATCCCTGTGATGTATTCGAAGCACCCGTTGTTCTTTCTTCCTTCTCTCTTTCTCTTTCCTCCTCCTCTAAATCGTCCAAGTAGTTGTCCAAAAAGGCGTCTAAGGACACTGGGTTAAGCTTTGCCAGAGACAGAAGGCTGTCATTTGTAGCAATTATATTGAGCTGAGTCACAAACTCCGATAACACTTCCTTGCGTTTAAAATGGATCGGATAACCGTCAACATCGTCAGGCATAATCGCAATTGCGCTATCATAATAAAGACTTGATTTTTGAAAATTTTCATATACTTCGAAGTAGAGCTGTCCGGCCCTTAAAAAAGAAAGTGACTTTTGGCGTGGCGAAGGTTCTACGACAGATACAGCATTGAAATAACCGTTCAGTGCTAAATCGTAGTTTGTCAACTTCTTTTCAAACTCCCCCAATTCATAATAAATCTTACCTCGAAACTCGGTGTTCTTTCCGTCTTTCAGCAGGCTAGCATAAAATTTACGCACCTTTTCAACTTCGGTAGGCGAGCTCACAGCACTCACTTGTTGCATATTCAGTCTAGCAAAAAAAGTAAGGTCGTAAGGAGGTGTACCCCTTAAAGAAGCCTCGTAATACTTAAACGCCTCTCCATTCTGGCCTTTTGACTGTTCAATTTGACCCAAAATAAAATTGATCCTTGAACGGGTATCACGATCTTCTATAATATCGGCTACCTCTTTCAGGTTTTCAGCCATGGCGTCATAATCAAGTTGCCGCTGGTTTATGTAAGCGAGCAACACTTTATAGTCTGCTAAGTTCTTTTCGCTGAGTTGTTGCGTTTTTATAAAATTGGAGACCTCCAAGGCCCGCGCCTCATCCCCAGAATCCATGTAGGTTTGCATCAATACGATCAATGATGCATGTCGCGTATTATCATCCTTACTCGTTTGATTGATATACTGAAGCGTTTCTATCGCCTCTTGAAATTCAGCTCTGAGGTGCCTTATCTTTCCTATGATCAAATAATTATCATCTGTCCAATCACTTTCGCCATACCACTGAATGACCTGTGACGATTTTTTGAAAGCATCATCTAATTTACCCTCGTTACTTTTTATAATCCCCGAATCGATGTCGGGATAAATTTTGAGGACTTCATCATAATTATATTGGTAAGAATTGGCTATATCTGAGTTAACTTCGTTCAGGTACTGGTTGGCATAAAAAAAACCATTATACCTTGCGTTCATGTTTTGATAGCCCGGTGAATTGCAGGAGATTACAAAACTGACGACTGCCAAAAAACAAATGCTCTGAATGATATGTGAAAAAATGGGTCTCAATTTTACTTAACGCAAATAAGGAACGAAATTAAATCTTAATTAATACAAATAAAGAAAGCAGATTATCGATTTATCTATAATTTTAAAGCTCGTAACAAAAGACTGTGGCAAAGAATAAGAAAACACTCTCGAATTGGCTCAATAATAGGCATATCCTGATCATTCAGAATGAGGAGGATTTCTCGCATAAAGCTACCTATAATTTCACTTATGCTCGCATTGTACTCTTTACAATGATGGGGCTGACGGTAGTTTTTGTTCTGAGTTTATATTTACTCAATACAGTACTCGCACAGTGGTTTGACCCTCGCCACGCAGAAAGCGAAACTAGAAAAGACCTCGTGACCATGAGTCTCTCTCTAGATTCTTTAGCAAGCGAATTAGAAAGCCGAGATTTGTTCATACAAAGTATTCGCAAGGCTTTGGAAGGCGAAACAGCAGTTGATGATCCTTCGACTCAAGAGAATCTTTCTGGTAATGTACAACTGACCAATAGCGCAACCTCCAGTGAAATAGATTCAGTCTTTAAATTACAGTTTGAAACAGGAAGCGGTGACTTTTTGACTAGTAAGAAAATTAACAATCTACGGCTGATGGAGACTTACTTGTTCTCCCCAATAAGCGGTTCTATATCTCAGGCGTTCGATCCGAAAAACGAACATTATGGCATTGATATAGTCGCGAAAAAAGACGAGCCTGTCAAGTGCATTGCTGATGGTACAGTAATTTTTGCTTCTTGGACACAGGATGCAGGAAACGTGATTACCGTGCAACACAAAGAAAATTTAATCTCAGTTTACAAGCATAATTCAGCACTCACCAAAGAGGTGGGGAATTTTATCAGAGCGGGTGAAATTCTAGCCATTATTGGAAACACAGGTGAATTGACCAATGGGCCTCACCTTCACTTTGAACTCTGGTACAACGGGAGTGCTGTGAATCCTAACGATTTCGTTGTATTTTAGCCACAATTCAACCACTTAAATTAGACCTTATGTTCTCATCTAAAGAAGACAAGAAAACTCTCGAAGAGCAGAGCAATAGTAGTAATACTATCGGTAAAGACACTATCCTCGAAGGCAGCATCGAATCTATTGGTAATATTAGAGTTGAGGGTAAAGTCAATGGCCATATAAAAGCCAAGGCGAAGTTTGTAATGGGCACCGAAGCACTGGTAGATGGAAATGTAATTGCGCGTACCGCTGAAATTGCTGGAAACATCAAAGGCAATATTGAAATATCAGAGTTGCTGATTCTTAAACCTACGGCTGTCATCAACGGAAATATTCTTACCAACAAACTTATTGTAGAGCCTGGGGCAACATTCAATGGTGGTTGCAAAATGGGCCATTTAGCCAAGGATATAGAAATAAGTCAGCCATCGACTCACGCGAAAGAAATGGCGATGAAAAGGGCTTAGTAGAAGAATTATTTTCCAAATCTCAATGTCTGATCAGCGAAAGAAAGAACCGAACAACTACCTCAAATATTCACAATTGGGTATTCAACTCTTTGTGACTATTGCATTGTGCGGTTGGCTCGGTTATAAAATGGATGAATGGTGGAACAGTGGTAAAGCACTCTATGTTATCATCATGATTTTTGTTGGCAGTGCTGGCGCTTTCTATCAAATGTATAAGTCCTTGCCCAAGGAGTAATCTGTATTTCTTTTTGACTTTTATAGCACAGTAAATAGCCAAATTATGAGCTATATGATTTGCTTAGGATTGGCTAATGCTAAGTATTCGAATATTTATCCGGCAAACAAAATAGCTCTACGGTTTAAGCTTCATAGAAGCGAGTAATTTTATTATTTCTTTTCCGATAACACATCGCCTAATTGTGTCATTTTAAAACGGTCGAGTTCGGCAGAGGTGTGTTCCTTGATCATAATTCCCTCCATATGTTTGATAATGTCGGGATGAAGAGCAGCAATATCTTTTTGCTCTGCAGGGTCGGTTTTGAGGTTATAGAGCTCTATAGTCATATTTCCCTTCTTAATGTCTTTTCTAATGCCTTTCCAATCGCCCATTCGGATGGCCTGCTGACCTTGGTATTCAGGAAATTCCCAATACAAATATTCGCGGTCTTGTTGGGTTCCTTTACCTGTTAGTGTGGGAAGAAAGCTCACTCCATCGGTCTCTTTTGGTATTTCGGTATTGGTGAGCTCACCCAGGGTGGCCATCACGTCCCAAAAGGCAGAAATATGATTCGTTTTAGCTCCCGCCTTAATTTGACCAGGCCAAGTAGCAATCATAGGCACTCGAATTCCTCCTTCATAAGTAAAGCCTTTGGTGCGGCCATAGGCCGTTTCGAAAGGCGAAGCACTTTCAAAATAAGGAGCATCTACTCCGCCAGTATAGGTTGGGCCATTATCGCTAGTGAAAATAATTAAGGTGTTCTCATACAGCCCCAGCTCCTTTAATTTGCCTACAATTTCGCCCACTTGATCATCTAAATAAGTGATCATACCCGCATAAGCTGCCTTTGGGTATCGGTTCGGAAAATAGCCTCTATCACCAACATAAGGTGCTTCATCGCCCCACAATTTCACATAACGATCAGTGTATTCTTGTGGTACTTGGATTGGCAAATGAGGAATTGGAGTGGCATAGTACATAAAGAAAGACTCATCCTTATGCCTTTCAATAAAGTTGAGCACTTCGGTTTGCATTAAGGCGGGGGCATAATCTGGTTGCTCGTTGAACTTGTCGTAACTGGCCAGATCCATAGGGTCTAAATCAGCCCCTAATTTCTGACTTGGCGCCACCAAGTCGTTGTCTAACCATACTTTTTCTTCATTTTTCCAAAGGTGTTTTGGGTAAAGTTGGTGTGCTTGGCGTTGGCAATTGTAACCGTAAAAGAAATCGAAACCCATGTTGGTGGGAACCGACACTGACAAAGGCGCTCCTAACCCCCATTTGCCAACAATGCCTGTTTTATAACCAGCGCTTTGCAACACGTTGCCTATGGTAACAGTGCTTGAAGGTATAGGACGTTGGCCTTCTAAATTGGGGTCGTTTACGGCTTTTTCATAGTTCCAAACCTCACCTCGTTCAGCCCATTCGTCATTCCCACGGATGTATGCTTTGCCCGGTTGTTTTCCTGTCATCAGCATGTAACGCGCAGGTGCACAAACGGGAGCGCCAGAATAATGCTGAGTAAACATCATTCCTGACTTTGCGAGTGCATCTATATTTGGGGTTTGAATTTTTGTTTGGCCATAAATACCAAGTTCTCCATAGCCAAGGTCATCGGCCAAAATGTAGATGATATTGGGTTTTTCAACTTTAGGTTTGTCATCTTGACAAGCCGTGAAACAAATGGCGAGGATTAAAAAAATGAGTAGTTTATTCATAGCTTCTAAATTCTATCAACTGTCTTTTACACACCTAAAACCGGTATGCATTAAGCCCGTTTCGATTGTGGATTCGCTCTTTCCTGTGATTTGATAACCATGGCAAAAGCTAGGTTCACAAAGGAAAGAACCACCCTTCAGTACCTTTTGACTTTGCTCATTGGGTTGAAAGTTCTCCATTTTCATTCCTTTTGGCAGGTCCCAATCGCTGGTCCACTCCCAAACATTACCCGCCATGTCGGTCAGGCCGAGCTTAGTTTTACCAAAATGACCCACAGGAGAAGTGTACTCAAAACCATCCTTTGCTGTGTTGATATAAGGAAATGAACCTTGCCAAGTGTTGGCCATGTACTTTCCTTCAACAATCAAATTATCGCCCCAATTGTAAATAGTGTTTACATCTTTCGCGTCTTTGGCAGCATATTCCCACTCGGCCTGAGTTGGAAGCCTTTTTCCTGCCCAGTCGCAATAAGCAAGGGCATCGTTATAGGAAACTTGGGTTACGGGGTGATCATCTCTAGCGATGAATCCGTTGGGTCCGGTAGGATATTGCCAATTCGCGCCTTCTTGCAAAAACCAATTCTTCTCGACAGCGAAAACAGAAGAATTTCCAAATTTCTCTGCTTCTGTAGCATATTTCGTTGCCTCTACAAATGATCGAAATTGTGCGACCGTTACTGGCGATTCGTCCATAAAGAATGCAGCAATCGACTTTCCCTTGGGAATATATTGCATACCATATGGAGCTTGTACTGATTCTGTCTTAGCACAACTTGAAAGTACTATCAAAAAGAAAAAAGCAAAGTTCTTCATTTCAAAAATGACTTTCCATCCAAATTAGCCTTTACCTTTTCAGCAATTTCGATACCCATGAAATCACAGATGGATGGCATAATATCTACTATACCTGGTTGATTGAAAAAAGCAGGAGTTAAATTACTTTGGTTGGTGACAATCCATGTAGTTCGTTCTCTTTCCGATTGGCCGCCATGTCCTTTGCCCGTATCAGCCGTTCTTCCGTGGTCAGTCGTAATTACAATCATCCATTCTTCATCATGATTCTGCTCTCTTTGCTGAATTGCTTTCCAAATCCTCCCCACTTGATCATCGGCTAATTTTACGGCATCTGTCATTTGCTGGCTGTCTCCATAGCGATGGCCCATGTCATCGGTAAATTCTAAATAAACCCAAGAGAGGTCGGGACTTGATTCAGCGATATAGGTTGCGGTTTTATTCACTACCAATTCATCAATATTTCTGATATAATCGCGCTCTTCGTCATGAGGAAACCGAAGGGTATCCAACTCAAAACCATCAAAGGCAAAATCCATTTTGAGATTACCAGTCTGAGCCATTCCTTCTCCAATCAGCTTGGTTCGGTTGTCCAGCCAAGTTGAAAACACTGCGGTTTTAAGGTTTGAATTGTAGTCTTTCACGACTCTAAAAATAGTAGGAAAATCATAGTTAGGCGCTTTTATACTGTTGCCCCAAACGTTGTGTTTATTGGCCCAAGTACCGGTAAGTAAACTACTATATCCCACCGCTGAAATGGTAGGCGACTCAGATGCTCCCCCTTTTTCTCCCCCTACAAAAGCCCGAGTATAACCACCTTGCGCAGCGATTTGATCAAGATAAGGCGTAGCAGTATTTTCAATCACATCGGCTGGAATTCCATCAAGCAAAATAAAAATTGCTTTCTTATTTTGTCCAATTAAACTTAGCTCTGCAAGAAGCATAAGGATGAATAAGTAATATTTGAAAGATCTCATTTTTAATAATTCAGTAAAAAGTAGTCGGCATTTGTAATTAAAGTTTCAGCGTTATCTGCATTTTTGAAAAGTATGAAAAGCTTTCCCTTTCCGGTGGTCTTGCCCAAAGCGATGTCCGTTGTTTTAAACAATTGCTTGGTCTTATTGAAAGTATCTAAATTCGCTTCCCCTAATAGTTTACCGTCCTGAGCCCCGAGTCTAATTTCTACTCTTCCAGTGTATTGGTAATTCTCATTGTAGAGCCCTCTGAAAGAAATGGATTTCAAATCATCTAAAAGTACCTCATTAAAAATCATAAAGCTGCCCTCTTTTATTTCACCGATAATGTTGGCTCCCTGCGCTGACCACTTACTATGGCTTTGGTGCATTTCGTCTGCCTCTTCCGCTTCTAAAATCGAAGACTTGAAAATAAATTGTTCTGTAGAAGTGATTGCAGCCACAGTACCACTGCCCTTGTCTGTATAACTTGCGGTCAGCATGTACGCGCCTTGAAAATTCGGTTTTTTGTGTTGATCAAAGTTTATTTCGCCTTTGTTTGGTATTACATTATCAACCGTTTTTTGGCTCATGATGTACTTTACCATTTCAGTAATATCTGCCTCTTCTAATTGAGGATGTGCCGCCATTGGAGTTTCGCCCCAAACTCCAGCACCTCCATTCTTAATTTTGCTCACTAGCATTGGGATATCGCCTGTATTATATTTTCCAGCAATTTGTTGGTAGGAAGGCCCATTGATTTTAGTGGTAATGGCGTGACATGCCATGCAATCCGACCCATCGATGAGCACCTTCCCTTTGATATCAACTTGAACTTGGTGACCAACTTTTTGGCTCACTTGATTTCTACCTTCTGGTAAAAACTCAAGGTTGACTAAAATATCATCACGGTTGATATTCTGGTCTTCCTTGTCTGTCACTATGACCTCGTAACTTAAAGGCATATTTCGATTGTAGAATGTATTTTCGGAATTGAATATGAAGGATACTTCAGGAGGTTGATTGCCTACGGCTACTTTAAAGACGCTTTTTGATGTGAGCCCTTCCATATCTGTCACTTTTAATATTACATCATAGTTCCCTTTTTCTATGAAAGTGAAAGACGGGTCTTTCTCACTACTTGTATTAAGCCCGTTTCCAAAATCCCATGAATATTCTAGGTCATCGCCCTCTAAATCTTGGGAGGCACTACCAGAAAAATTGATTGTAAGTGGGACAGCGCCAATAGTTTTATCTGCTTCGATAATCGCCATTGGGGCACGATTTCCTGCGACATAATTGATCTTGTTGAGTTGGGCATCTAGGTTTTGTGTATTCCAGCTTTCGCCATATTCTAGAATATAAAGGCTGCCCTCTTTGCCAAACACCATATCGATTGGGTTGTGAAACTCTGCTGATGCCATGAACCTTTCTGCCTGAACAAACTCCTCCTTTTCATTCAGCGTGACAACAAAAATCCAATCCCGCATCCACTCATAAACAAATAGTTTTCCTTCGTAATAACTCGGAAAAGTTTTGGCAGAATTATCAAAAACCGATTGTCTATAAACAGGCCCAGCCATTGCTGTTCTGCCTCCTTTGCCTACCCAAGGGAACTCGGGCGAAGCATCGTAAGGATACCAAATAAAGGAGGGTTGTGCAGGAGGCAGGTTTTGAATACCTGTATTATTGGGTGAGTCATTCGTTAAATTATTTGGGTCGAAAGGTTGGCGCGGTTGTTTTTTATCAAAATCATAGTCCCAATAGGGTTTGTTGTTGCCTCTGGTATAAGGCCAGCCCCAATTGCCTGGTTTTCTAGCTTGGTTAATTTCATCGATTCCATAAGGGCCTCGTAAAGTGTCAGCTTTACCAGCATCTGGCCCAACATCGCCCCAATAAACATTACCATTTTTTTGATCTATCGAAAGCCTGAAAGCATTACGCACCCCCATGACGTAAATCTCGGGACGTGTTTTCGGGTCATCATCTTCAAAAAGATTTCCCTCAGGAATTGAATAGGTCCCATCTGCTTCGGGCTTAATCCGAATTACTTTGCCTCTTAAATCATTGGTATTCGCACTGGACTTTTGAGCATCCCAAACCGATCTTCCTGGCCTTTCATCGCTTGGTGAATAACCATCAGACGCAAACGGATTCGTGTTGTCACCGGTAGCAATGTAGAGGTTGCCTTTTCCATCAAATTCCAAAGAGCCACCAGAATGGCAGCATTCTCTTGTACTAGTGAATTCGATCAACACTTTTTCAGAGCTTAGGTCAAGCTCCTTTTTCGTGAGTGTAAACCTTGAGAGCCTCTGAAGTTTGTTGGCATTTTTAGGGGTATAAAACAGGTAAATCCAATTATTGCTTAAATAATTGGGGTCTACTGCCAAGCCGAGGAGTCCATCTTCTGCTACATAATCTACATCGATATGGGCCACTGTCGTCCCTTCGTTCGTTATTAAATCGAAAAGCTTTAAGTCCCCAGCCCTTTCAATGAACAGTAACTTATCATTCGGCAAATAATCAACTTCCATCGGTTCGTTCAAATTGGAAAGCAAAACCTTTCTTTCGAAACGATTTTCTAGAGGCACTCTGAATGAGGTTGCTTTATCGTAGTCAAGTTGCCTGCCTTGCAAAACATAGTCGATTCCACCGGTCAGGTGTTTCAAGAAAGTTGGGTCAGCATACGCCTCATCGGTATGGCCTAATCCTGTGTAGAACATTCGGCCACCGTCATATTCACGATACCATGCTATGGGGTGATTATCTCCATTTTCTCCTCCTTCGTAAGTTGATTCGTCTAAATTCAACAACACATTGATCCCTGCTGCAATGCTTTTGTAATTGTACCATTCGTCAAAATGGCTCCATTCTTTAGGAATAGCTTGAGTAGAAGGATGAGCGTCATCGAGCACTTGAATTGTCGCCTGCTGTTGATTTGGGTGGCTCAAGAAATAAGCCCCCACTAATTCATTGTACCAAGGCCACTGGTATTCGGTATCTGCTGCGGCATGAATCCCCAAAAAACCTCCCCCCGCCTGAATAAATCTTTCAAAGTCTGCTTGTTGATATTGATTTAAAATATCACCCGTAGTACTTAAAAAAACCACCGCTGCATAGTTCGCTAAAACCTCCTCTTTAATCCATGAAGCGTCTGAGGTTGAATCTACTTCGAACCCATTTTCGAGGCCTATTTTATGAATCGCGGCAACTCCTTTTGGAATCGAAGCGTGTTTATAGCCAGCAGTTTTTGTGAAAACCAGTACCTTCTTAGGGATAGACGAACCACAGTTGGTCAGAAAAAAAAGGAGGATCAGAAGAAATAAAATAGAACCGAATCGTGCTAAATAGCGAGAGGAAAAAAAGAAAAAGTCACTCATTAAAATTCATTTGAATGAAAACAATTTTAAGTTAGGGCTTTTTACTTTCGTAACTTGAAGTATAAGGTCAAAGTGCTCAACAGTTTGTTGATGATAATATTAATATTTTCTTTACGTTCCTTTAGACTAAATTGCCCGTATGAAGTATAGATCGATACCTAAATTACTTATTCTTTATGTTGCTTCTTTACTTATCCTATTGGTATCTGCATGTAATAATGACGCACCTCAAATACCACAAGTAGAATTCGAATTAGGCCCATATAATGGCCAAGTACCTTACATAAAAATCAGCACTGCCGGTAACGCCATCCAAGACGACCCTAAAATATCGGCACAAATGACCGTGTTTATTAATAAGGAAGAAGTGCTCACTTCTCAGATTGGAATAGAGTTTAGAGGATCTACCTCTTTTACTTTATTTCCTAAAAAGTCATACGGTTTCGAAACTTGGGATGGCGCTGGTGAGGATATTTCGATAGAAATTTTAGGCCTTAACAAAGAAGAGGATTGGATTCTTTACGGGCCTTACAGCGATAAAACTTTCTTAAGGAATGTACTCATCTATGAGCTTTCGAATGACATTGGGCAGTATGCCGTAAAAACGAAGTTTGTAGAATTAGAAATTAACAATGGCTATCAGGGTACTTATATCTTGATGGAAAAAATCAAGCGAGATAAAAACCGGGTAGATATTAAAAAGCTTGAACCTGAGGATACCGATGCTGAAGACATCACTGGAGGTTATATTTTAAAAATTGATAAGACTTCTGGCGATGGCAACCCCGATGCTGAATACACTTCTCAGCTTAGTTTTCGATCTGATTTTGGCGTCAATAAAAACACCTTGAGTTATGCCGCCCATGGACCCAAGCAAGGAGAAGAAACCTATTTCCTTTATGAATACCCCGATGAAGACGACATAACAGACTTACAAAAGCGCTATATCAAAAACTATATTTCTGACTTCGAAAATGCATTACTATCAGATATATTCACTGGGGCAACGAGAACTTATACTGATTATATCGATTTAGACAGCTTTGTAGACTTTTTCATTTTAAATGAATTAAGCGCTAACCCAGATGCTTATAGATTAAGCACCTTTTTGCACAAACAACGAGGAGAAAAACTAAAAATGGGCCCAATATGGGATTTCAATATTGCCTTTGGCAATGATAGTCGTAGCGCTAGCGACCGATGGGTGTATCAATACAACCTCAACTTCCCGAATGATTTATGGCTAGTACCATTTTGGTGGGAAAGATTGATGGAAGACCCTTTATTTAAGGGTGCGGTTAAAACAAGATGGACTGAGCTAAAAAGCACAGTCTTCAACAAAACTAACATTGAAAGTAAAATGGATACTCATATTTCTTTTCTCAATGAGAACGGGACCATTGAAAGAAACTACAAGCGTTGGGATGTGCTCGGCACACAATTAAGCTTCAATAGTTTTGTTGGGGCTACTTATGAGGATGAAGTGGACTATGTAAAAAACTGGATCACCGACAGAATCAATTGGATGGACAGTCAGGTTCAAGGGTTTTGATCACCCCTTATCTAAATCACTTTGGGCTGAAAGCACTATAACTTTGGGGGAGAATGAAATTCTAAAGTCATCGAAATTAAGGTATTAGACAATAGATTTTTTTGTTGATGCTGTTATCTGGTGAATATTTTTAGGCACTAAAGCGCATAGTTATAGCTCAATTGTGATCAATACAACAACAGGTTTTTCACTTAGAAAAGCCATCTCTTCAATAGAGATAGCTTTTGTTTTTTAAATTAGTTGTTATTTTTATCCCTTATGTACATCAGCTTTACTCCACTCTTTTTAGAGTTTTCGCGCTGTTCTAACTCGAATCTACTAATAGAATTAATCAGTGGCGTAAGTTTATGAAAACCGTAATTTCTTGAGTCGAAACTAGGTCTTTTCTTTAAAAGTTGACTTCCGAGCTCCCCCAAGAAAGCCCAACCATCATCATCAGCAATATCGGCCAGTGTATCGGCAATGAACTGTAGATCTTTAGCCGAAAGAAGATCAATATTATTCTTTTCAGACGGTCTCTTTGGTCTTGTTTTAGTATCAGGCTTTTCATCTTCTGCAGAATGTAATATCTCTAGGTAGACGAATCTATCACATGCGACCAAGAACGGTTCAGGTGTTTTTCTTTCCCCTATGCCTATCACGGTCATTCCTGCTTCTCTTAGTCGAGTCGCCAAACGTGTAAAGTCACTATCGCTACTGACTAAACAGAAACCATCTACCTTATCAGAATAGAGGATGTCCATGGCATCGATGATCATTGCCGAATCAGTTGCATTTTTACCCACGGTATAAGCATACTGCTGAATGGGGGTAATGGCATTTTGAAGTAACAGTGTTTTCCATTTAGACAAATGTGGGTTGGTCCAATCACCGTAGATTCTTTTAATTGTTGGAGTACCATATTTGGTAATTTCCTCCATCATTTCTTTGATGTACTTTGAAGGAATATTATCTCCATCGATCAGCACTGCTAGTTTTTGGTCTGAATTCATAATTCTCTTATTAGGTTATGCTCTTCAATACTGAGCGAGGCCTATCTTTATTTATCAATGAAAGGCCTTTATAGGCACTCGTTTTGTTTCTGATGGGCAAATTGTTCCTTGAACTGCCTTCCTCTTTTTATTCCAAAGTCCAGCGTTCGGATTCGGAACGAAAGGATGATTTCATTGTTGTCTTGCGCTTTCTCAATTGACATAATAGCAAGACTTTGAGCATGAATATAAGTGTAATTATCAAGAGCCTATTCTACCCAAAACATAACACCGAAGTTAATCGAAGAATCTCAAAGTGTCTCGTTCATTGAACTCACGTCTTTCTCACTGGTTAAATATTGGTTATCCGTCACTACTTCAATTGTGATTGCCTTCACTTTTTCTGAGTAATCACTAGAAGATACGCCAATCTGTAAGTCTTCGTATAGCTTATCAATAGATTTTGAAAAATCAGTCGTGAGTGATAATATTTTTTAGCTCAGACATAAGCTCTTCTTTACTCATGTTTAACTTGTATTGAAGTTTTCTTAATAACTCTTCTTCAGAGCCCTCGTCATAACTCAGCTCTTTATCAGACAAGAGAGTATATTTCGTTTTAAGCCTTGACTTAATTTGGTCCCAATTCCCTTGAATGAATCGCTTCATATCCTTAACTTATTCTTTTTCCCGTTCAACATCGAAAACATCATACCATAAAGAAATTCACTTTCAAATTATTGGTAATGAGATTATTAAGACTATTCTTGCTCTTGTGGGTGTAGAATTATCACCCCGTAATCCGTAGATTTATTACACAAATAAGGGTGACGAACTAATGTCCGTCACCCTGGTCATTTTCCCCTGCGAAGTGCAGAG
>JBLIES010000062.1:0-16035 GCA_047633135.1 Roseivirga sp. | reverse complement strand
CTGAAAGTGAGCCGTGATTGGTACCAATTCTCATGGCTGTACCGTACTCTTTACAGATTTCTACAAGTGGAGCGAATCGTGCTCTGATTCTGTCTAACTCTGCTTGGTAGGTAATGTCTGTGTATTCAATATTTTCAAATTTCTTTTTGTCCGCGTAGTTACCAGGATTTACCCTGACTTTCTCAACAATTTTGGCAGCGAGTTCGGCAGCATTAGGGGTGAAATGGATGTCGGCTACTAAAGGCACATTACAACCTCTTTTTCTTAATTCAGCTTTTATGTTTCTGAGGTTTTCAGCTTCTTTTAAGCTTGGCGCAGTAATCCTGACTAATTCGCAACCTGAAGCCACCATGCGAAGGGTTTCTTCAACCGAGCCCATGGTGTCCATGGTATCTACTGTGGTCATGGATTGTACAACAATAGGATTGTTTCCACCAATAATAACATCTCCTACCTTGACAGGGATGGTTTCTCTTCTGCTATACTTTACAAGACTGGTGCAGTATTTTTTTACTGCGCTAACGGCTGACTCCATAATAATGATGTATGCTGCCAAGTTAACTTGAATTGCCTTAAAATGTTATTGAAAAAGGGGAAAGGTTATGGCTTATCCGTATGCCTTATCGATGTAGTTATTCCGCCCCCTCAGGGCTAAGATGTGAGGACGCTTATAATCGAAGAGCCTCACCCTTCTCTAAAGTAAACCGCCCCTTCAGGGCTTAGCTATTTAATGAGTATTGTTTTGAACAGGTGTAATAAGCTAAGTCTTGCCTTCGATTGTTATTTATAAAGGGGATAGATTGAGATCTTGGGTACCGTAGGCATTCTGCCCTTTCAGGGCTTGAATTAATGAAATTCCATTTTAGTTTTTGGACGAGCAGTTCATTGATTAGAAAAACCCAGCCCCAAAGGGGCGTAATAGTATACAAATGGCCAAAGTTCATTCCCGAATAAAGAACGAAGAGTCAAGTCCTAAAAGGGCGGCATACTTCTCAAGCTAATCCCAAAGATATCGTTCTTCATATTCTACGTCATACTTTTTTAGCAAGGCTAGATATTCATCTTGAAAAGATTTCTCAGCATGGTGAAGAAGCTGTTTTTCAATGTAGGTAGATACTTTATCAATGTCAGACGGATTCACCGAAAATGGACCATAACCGTCTTATCAATAGAATTTGGTAAGAGTTTTATCTTTAGTTTTCATCCATTTGGAAGAATTGGCTTTCACTTTTCGACTAAAGTCATCGGAGTAATCTTTTTCTAAAGCTTTAGCAGGGTGTGAACATGATCATTATAGCCGCAAACTTTTATTGCTGGACATTCAAGCTCTTTACCAATCCCACCTAGATTAGCATGAAGCTCTTTTTCATGTGGCGTTCTTATGAATGGCTGTCGATATTTGGTACCAAAAACGAGATGTATGTAATTTTGTACTCGTGATTGCCCCATGACTATTCACTCCTTTCGGGGCTGTTTTGGGTTTCTTTTACAACGAAATGGCCTTCGTCCATTCTTATCACATTTTGCTCCTTCAAGGCTAAATATGTCCCTTCATTATTACGAAATGACCTATGCCTCACTCTATGTATAGGATTTTTTTGATTTTTTTTTGCTAATTTTTAAATAGTCTTAAAATTGATTTCTGCACTTTCATTGCTTATGAAGCGAATTATATATCCCCTAACTGAGGTCTCAGGATTATTTCTTCGACCACTGTGTTTGGGGAGAGGGCGTGGGCCGCATATATAGCATCAGCAATGTCTTCCGCTTTCATAAAACGATCTTTCGGTAGATCGCTTCCTTCCCAACTTGAGGTATAAGTAGCACCTGCTAAGATAGAAGTTACTCTAATACCGTGTGGTTTCATTTCTTCTCGTAAAGCTTTAGTAAAACCAAGTAAAGCGAATTTAGAGATGCCATAACTACCACCATTTGGGTAAGCCTGAATTCCAGCTATTGAACCAGTAGTAAAAATATGACCAGACTTCTGGCTCATCATATCTTCGATTAAAGCACGCGTAAGGTAGTAAGCACTGTAAAGATTGGTTTCGATCATCATCTCAAGATTGCCTTCTTCTTCATTATAGACGCTTCCAGGGAAAAAGACGCCTGTATTGTTTAAGAGCATGGTCACTGGTCGGTTCAATGCCTTGACTGCTGCTGCGAATGCCATTACCTCTTCTTTTTTAGAGAGGTCAGCCTGCTCAGTATATATTCGAGTAGAGGGGTACTTTGCTTGTAAATCAAAAACAAGATCGTCCAGTAGATTTTGATTTCTGGCACATGTTACGATATCGTAATTTTCAGATGCAAATTTTTCTATTGTGGCTCGCCCTATGCCCTTTGTACCGCCTGTGATTACTGCCAATTTCTTCATTTTCGAATATCTAATGCTTTAACTTCGTTTAACGATTGACTGAAATTAAAGCTAATTGTTCAATTAAGCTGGTGGCACACGAATCTTTTCATTCAAGTTTTGTTATTTTGCCCTATAATGGATTGAGACGATTAATCTAATCCAAATAATTAAAGGTCTTCATGAGTAAATTCGGTCAGTATTTAATCTTCATCGGTATTCTTTTTAAAAATCGAGAGCGCTTCAGAACCTACGTTCGGCTGACTTTAGATGAATGTGTTTTAGTAGGGCTCAACAGCATCGTATTGGTTTCAATTGTCGCTATTTTTATGGGGGCAGTATCTACAGTACAAACAGCTTTTAATCTTGTCAATCCGATTATCCCTAAGAATGTAATTGGGTTGATCGTAAGGGACCTGACTATTCTGGAGTTAGCACCGACCATTACAGCGATTATTTTTGCTGGTAAGGTGGGCTCTAGTATTGCAGGTAACCTAGGGACCATGCGGATAACGGAGCAAATCGATGCCCTTGAAGTCATGGGTATTAATTCAGCTTCTTACTTAGTACTGCCTAAGATTATTGCGACCTTAATTATGTATCCACTTCTGGTTATTCTGGCGGGAGTTCTGGCTATTGGTGGTGGTTACCTTGTAGCAAGGTTTGGCAACGTTTTGCCAGTAACTGAGTACTTGAATGGTTTAAGATTGAATTTTAATCAATTTGGTGTTTTCTTCGCGCTTATTAAATCAGTAGTCTTCGGCTTTCTTATTTCTTCGGTTTCTGCCTATATGGGTTTCTATACCAAAGGTGGAGCTTTAGAAGTTGGGCAGGCGAGTACTCGAGCAGTTACAGTTAGTTGTATTGCTATTTTATGCAGTGATTTTATTTTGGCTCAACTCCTTTTAATCCAATGATAGAAGTTAAAGATATTGTAAAGTCGTTTGGCGATAAGACTATTCTTGATGGAATATCTGCGACTTTTAAAAAAGGGAAAACCAACCTTATTATAGGTGCAAGTGGATCTGGCAAAAGTGTCTTACTTAAAAATATTGTAGGTCTGTTTAAACCAGACTCAGGCGATATTCTCTACAACGGCCGCGACTTTATTAATGCCAACAGAGACCTTAAAACGGAGATAAGAAGAGAAATAGGGATGCTATTTCAAGGGGGGGCACTTTTTGATTCTAAGACCGTTGAGCAAAACGTGAAATTCCCTTTGGATATTCTTACTAAAATGCCCGAAGATGAAAAGTTAGACCGCGTCAACTTTTGTCTAAAAAGGGTGAAACTAGAAAACACGAACAATAGCATGCCTTCAGAGATTAGTGGAGGTATGCAGAAAAGGGTTGGAATTGCGCGAGCAATTGTAAATAGTTCACAATATTTATTTTGCGATGAACCTAACTCAGGTCTTGATCCGGTGACCTCCATTAAGATCGACCGACTGTTAGATGAGATTACCCAAGAATATCAAATTACCACGGTAATAGTCACCCATGACATGAATTCGGTCATGGAAATAGGGCAGCATATTATGTTCCTTTGCAACAGTAGAAAGATATGGGAAGGTAATAGCGATGAAATTATGCAATCGGGAATTCAAGAACTTGACGAATTTGTATTCGCGAACAAAATGATGCGCAAGTTCAGGGATGGAATAATTTAAAAGGTGGTTATTCCAGCGCTAGCCTGAATAAACCTTTCCCTTCAACACCAACGTAAAGGTAACCATCATTGCCCATTTCTACATTCCGTACTCGGCCAATACCCTCTGCAATTTTTTCTTGACGAATCACCTTATTATTCTCGATAACACAACGCTCTAAGTAATTGAATTTGAGTGAACCTACTATTAAATCGCCATCCCAACCTTGATACTTAGAGTTTTGCACAAAGGCCATTCCGCAAGGGGCAATAGATGGAACCCAGTAAATAACAGGTTGTTCCATGCCATCTTGAGCAGTCTTGTCCGTAATAGCTCCACCACCATAGTTTTCTCCATAGGTAATTACGGGCCAGCCATAATTGTTGCCCGCTCTAACAATATTCACTTCGTCACCGCCTTGTGGACCATGCTCGTGTGACCAAATTTCTCCTGTAGTGGGATTGGTAGCCATGCCTTGGGGGTTTCTATGACCGTAAGAGAAAATGGCAGTTTTTGCATTGGCGTTGTTCACAAACGGGTTGTCTGATGGAATAGTGCCATCATCATTTAAGCGATAGATTTTCCCACCATCTTTAGTGAGATCTTGAGGGTTTACATTTCTGTTACCTCTATCGCCAATCGAGAAATAAACATGGTTTTGAGCATCGAAAGCAATACGACTACCAAAATGTTGACTAGCAGTAGTATTGGGAGATCCCTTGTAAAGTACTTCGTGGTTCTCGAAAGCTGTTCCGTCCCACTGCGCTCGTGATAGGGCGGTCATCGCCCCGTTCCCTTCACCTTCAAAACTTGCAAAGGTAAAATAGACCCATCTGTTGCTCTCGAAATTTGGGTGCAATTCAATGTCAAGCAGTCCACCTTGTCCGCGGTTTGTGGCTTGCGGTCCTCCTGAAACATTATTGTTAATGACTTGATCATTCTCGATTAAAAATAAGCTTCCTGATTTTTCTGTGACTAGTATTTTACCATCAGGCAAAAAAGTCATTCCCCAAGGGTTTTTAATGGCATCGGTGATCAGCACCGGTTTTAGCTGAGTGCTTGAAGTAGGGGGAGTTGGCGTTTCTGCAGGGCCTTGAGCTTCGCAAGAAATCGAAAGAGCAGAAAGAAGGAGGATGAATAAATTGAGCTGACGCATGAACTTAATTTTAATGGGTAACTATGCTAGCTACGTAATTTGTTTGGAGTGAGGTTACAGTTGTTATATTAACTCATCGGAATGAGGTAAGAGTGGTCAACAGGGACAGGTTTACCTCTTATAAATAGATTTAAGCACCTTGAGCTTGCCATCAATCTTTGGTAATTCGGTAATGCCCAAAATATGAGCAACAAGGGGATAAACATTAACATTTTCAAACTTAGGAAGTTTCGATCCTGGTTTAATGTTGGGTCCGTTAGCATAGAAAATGGCACCCATATCCTCTGTGGTATAGGGATCAAATCCATGCTCGCCACGCGCAACACCAGCTGCTATTTGCCTTGTTTTATTGTCCGCAGAGGTAAGGTAATAGTCAGCGTCTATTACAATCATAATATCACCGACACGATCGTTTTGGTAATGCCATACTGCTGGGAACTCCTCTTTCTTAAGCACTTTAAAATGGTTTTCTTTTGCTTTGAGGCTTCTAAATACGTTTTCTATGTTCGCTTTGTCTTTTAGGTATAAATGGGCGTGAGCACCGTTACTCACAAAACGAAATTGGTTTGGATCTAGACCAGATAATACGTCTTGATAGCTAATAAGATTCTCCTCCTTAGGTTGAATTTCATTCATCCCATGGTCAGAGGTGATGATCACATTGACGGGTAAATCGATATTTCTTAACTCAGTCATGAGCAGGCCTAATAATCGGTCGGCTTCTAATACCGTTTGCTTAGTTTCTTCGGAGTTAGGCCCTGTTCTGTGGCCTTGACTATCCACTAAGGAAAAGTAGAGCGAAATGAAATTAGGCCTTTCGCTTTCAGGAAGCTTAAGCCAATCAATTACAGCAGTTATTCGCTCTTCATTTTTAACATCGTCACTGTAGATACGATAGTAGTTTGGGAAACTACCTGCAATCGAGGTTTCTGATCCAACCCAAAAGTAAGAAGCTGACTTCATTCCGTTTTGTTGCACCAATTGCCAAAGAGGCAAACCACCATAAAAAACAGAATTCTCGACCATAGAACGGTTTCGAATGCCGTATTGCATGTCTAACTTTTTGTCATAGAAGCTATTGTCAACTAAGCCGTGATTACCAGGGTATAAACCTGTAACTAAGGTGTAATGGTTAGGGAAGGTTTTGCTAGGGAAAGAAGGGATCATAGCCTCAGCGCTTGCTCCGGTCTTTATAAACTCCTTGAAATTTGGCGGGTTGAATTTCTCTACGTAGTCATGTTTAAAGCCGTCAAACGAGATCATAATGACGTAGGGCGGCTCTTGCTGATTTTCACTGGTTTTTGCAACGGAGACGAAACCTGAAAACAAGAGGAGCAGTATTGATGCGAAGTACTTTTTCATAGCTATTGCTTTATTGATGTAAAAGTAGCCCCTTTCAGACATTTCGATGAAGTCTTTTCTGTTATCTTATTGTTTAATAACGGGTTACTTTAATGTACTTACTTTTAATCCAAATAGCTCAAATCCATATCGACTGTTAGGTCTAGCTCGTCCATCATTGTTTTAGCTAAGCCTTTGCATCGACTCATCTCGTATTTATAGAAGAATTTGAGCGTATGAATTTTGCCTTGATAGAACTCATTTGAAAAAGGCTGGTTTTCGTTGTCCAGGGCATTCTGAGCAGCAACACCCATTTTTAACCACTGCCAACCGATTACTATAGTGCCAAATAAATCCATAAATACAGTTGCATCTGCTAAGTATCTTTCGAAATCACCATTTTGAGCTTTTGGCATAATGACACCAAGTACCTTTTGAATGAGCGATAAGTTCTCGCCTAAATCTCTAATGTGTGCTTGCAAAGATTCATGTGCGCTTGCTTGGTAGATCGTTTGTTGAACTTCAGCGGCCAGCCACTCCAACACCTTACCATTTTTAAGTCCGACTTTTCTGCCTAATAAGTCGAGAGATTGGATGCCTGTGGTTCCCTCGTAAATAGAAATAATCCGTATGTCTCTATAATATTGCTGAAGAATAAAATCCATGCAAAAGCCATAGCCTCCCAGCACTTGAAGGCCATTATTAACTGCTTCGAGTCCTTTTTCTGAAGGGTATGTTTTGGTAATTGGAGTGAGTAATTCAAGTAAAAGATTGTAGCGTTCTTTTTCTTCACCTTCTGAAATATGCTCTTGATCCACATAATTAGAAGTTTGCATCACTAAGCTTAAGGATCCTTCGACTATTGATTTTTGAAGCAATAGCATTCTCTTAACATCGGGGTGGTTAATGATTAATGTTTGCTCTACATCAATGTCTTTTTTGCCAGAAGAAGTGAGTTTTCTCCCTTGTGGTCTTTCTTTAGCATATTCTAAAGAGGCGAAGTAAGCTGCTGAAGCAATGCCAGTACCCATTCTGCCAGTAGCAATCCGCGCTTCATTCATCATTTGGAACATATAGCTCAATCCCTTATTGGCTTCTCCTACTAAATGGCCTTGGCTTTCTTCGAAAACTAAATGAGCCGTACAATATCCTCTTTGACCTAATTTCTCGAACTCTCCTGCCACAATTACTTGATTATAGGATAAGCTACCATTGGCCGCTATCTTGTTTTTCGGAACTACAAATAGCGAAACACCTTTGATTCCCGATGGGGCTCCTTCGAGTCTGGCAAGGACTAAATGAATAATATTGTCTGCAAATTGATGGTCTCCTGAAGAAATAAATATTTTTTGACCGCTGATCGCAAAAGTACCATCTCCGTTGTCTTTGGCTGTGGTCATGACATCGGAAAGTGAAGAACCCGCCTGTGGCTCGGTCAAGCACATGGTGCCTGTCCATTCAAGGTCCATCATTTTAGAGGCATAGGTAGTTTTGAGATAATCACTACCATAGGAAACGATCAGGTTGGCCGCACCTGCTGTCAACCCTAAATATCCAGAAACATGGTTGTTGGCTGCTTCCATAATAAAATAGAGCGTATGGAAAACGATATTAGGCAGTTGTAAACCTCCATCTTTCTCATCGAAAAGTGCCGCAACCAAGCCCATCTCACCTGATTGCTTTAGAATAGTTTCGAACTGTGGATGAATTGTAATGGCACCATCTTTATAAACAGAAGGCTTTTCGTCCATTTCTTTAACAAACGGATGGATACTTTTATCACAGAATGATTTTACCGAGTCGAGGAGCATATCAATCGAAGCGCGATCGTAAGCAGCATATCGGTCAGCGGCAAGAATTTGTTCTGTTTGATGAACGTCATACATTAGAAACCGAATGGTATTCATGTTAACGTATTGGTGTTGAGTAGCCATTGTTTTATTTTTCAACAATATAATAGAAAAATGAAAAGTGATTGACTAAAATACTTTGAATCTACTGTATACTAGTTTTAAAGGAGAGGGGCAAGCAGACGACAAACAGATTCAAGTAATTTTTGCCAAATACTTCTTCTTCTCCAGCTTCTAGTTTCTAGTGCAATGCATTCTTTTTTATCCTCTTCGAAATTCTGAATAATGGTTTTGGCAATTGACTTATCATAAATGTAGGCATTGACCTCATGGTTTAGATCGAAACTACGGTAGTCCATGTTGGCAGAACCTAGGGCTGTAAATTCACCATCGACTGTCAAAGTTTTAGAATGGAGGAAACCTTTTTTGTATCGGTACACCTTGATTCCCACATCTAAAAGCTTTTTGATATACGATTCAGATGCTGCTTGAACAATCCATGAATCCGAGTCGTAAGGAATCATCAATTCGACTACTACGCCACTTTTGGCTGAAGTAATTAGTGCATTCAGAATACTCTCATTTGGAATAAAATAGGGGGTAGCTATTTGTATTTTTTGACTGGCTGCGTTAATGGCCATGTAAAAGGAATCCATAATACTTGCCAATTCCCAATCTGGTCCGCTCGCATTGATTTGCATACAGTTATCGTCTGTGGATTTAGCGACTTTAGGGAAATAGCTAGCCGTGTTTATCCAGCTTTTTTTGGTTACAAATTGCCAGTTAAGTATAAATAGAAGTTGAAGCGTTTTAACAGCCTCTCCTTCTAGTTTTAAATGGGTATCGCGCCAAAAGAGCCTGTGTTTTCCGTTGTTCAAGTACCGATCGTCAATGTTAATTCCACCAGTAAAGCCAATAACCCCATCGATCACTACGATTTTGCGGTGATTTCTATAGTTGATTTTAGAGGTAAATGAAGGGAAGAGGACAGGCATAAACTCTTGTAATTGCACACCCGCATCGCTCATTTTATTTAAGTATTTTTGCCGGAGGCTCAGACTGCCGACCCCGTCAACAATCATTCTGACTTCTACCCCTGCCCTCGCTTTTTCGATTAAGATTTGGCTTATTTCATTCCCAATTTCATCATTGCTAAAAATATAATACTCTATGTGTATGTGGTGATTGGCCTCTTTTAATGAAGCGACTAAAGCAGGGAATTTTTCCTCTCCATTTTTCAATACAGTCAACCTGTTCAGGTTAGTAAGGGGTGATAAATCACGGCTTAAAAAGCTGATGAGCTTGTTGAACTTACTGTCAATATTATCTAAGTTATGTATGGCCAAGCGTTCCTTACTCAAGTATTGGTCGACATAATGCTGACCAAAGGCAGTGTTGATCAGTTGATTTTTAGAAAAAATTCTCCGCTTGCGTATGTTCTGACCAAAGAAGAGGTAAATGATTAAACCCAGTAGGGGTAAGAGCATTAAAAGGAGTAAGTAGGAGTGGGTCTTTAAAGGGTTGCGATTCTCAAGCAACATATTGATCGCGACAGCAAAAACTGTGAGATAGTAAACGCCTAAAAAATAAGGAGATAGCGTGAACCAATAGTCAAACATTTTGGAATTTAGCGAAATGCTGTTTCTAAATCAGTAGTACAGGCGGATTTATTAAACCCTTTTAGAGAACTGAGCTAAGGCTTTATTTAGGCGGTGCAACGGCAAGCCCATTACATTGTAAAAGTCCCCTTCGATTCTCTCAACACCAACCATTCCAATCCATTCTTGTATGCCGTAAGCTCCGGCTTTGTCGTAGGGTTTGTAGGTTTGAATGTAATGGTCAATCTGTGATGTCGTCAATTTTGAAAATGTCACTTTGGTTGACTCTGAGAATGTGATTCTCTGATTCTTTGTTCTTAAACATACACCCGTAACCACATCATGAGATTTGTTAGATAGTGATTCAAGCATCGCAAAGGCTTCTTTTTCGTCTTTCGCTTTATTCAGGATTTCTCCATTACAAATCACAGTAGTATCGGAGGTTAGTAGTAGTTCGTCTTCTTTAAGTCCTTCAAAGGCATTTGACTTTTTGATGGCTAAGAATTCTGCTACTAAACTAGGCGCCAAGTCAACAGGAAAGGATTCATCTACCTCTTTCGTGCGTATTTCAAAATCAACTTCTAACGAGCGGAGTAGCGCTTGTCTTCTAGGCGATTTAGAAGCCAATATCAAACGGTAAGCTAAATTCATCTTCTTTAATTGAACCGAATAAATACCCACTAATTACTTTTGGGTAGAAATATGTAGATTTTTGTGGCATTGTAAAGCCAGACCTGCAAACAGACTTCACTTCTTCCATGCTAATGTCTTGCGTAATAATAGCAAAATTAGCTTCTCCTGACATTGTTTGAGACAAGCAATTAGCGAAATTACGCTCGAATGTAATGTGGTCGAATCTTCGCTGATCTTTCCCTAAAATCCCCAGTGCTTTTTCAATAATAAAGTAGTGCATTACTGTTAGATCCAAATCTTTGATCTCTTGTGGGAAGTTCCAGAGTAAGGAAGCATGAACTTCTGGTTTCAGCCTGATTTTTATGGCCTCATTTCCGAAAAGTAAACCAAAAGCCCATTTCTTGCCCAATATAATATCTGGAATATCATTTGGGTTATCGATGGCCTTGATGATAAAGTCTTCAGATAGTTTTTTAAGTAAAGTCTCCCTATCGAAGTTTTCTAATCCAGAAAGTAACCTGTGAGTAGGCAGAATTCTTAGGTCATCTGACTCACCATTGGTGAGATACATCAGGTGATAATTGTAAGCTTCCTTTCCCGTATGGTTGGGGTTCGCAGCTTTTCTCTTTTGCTTATAAAGAAGAGAGCCCTCGTACCTGTGATGACCATCGGCAAGAATTATTTGCTGAGGTTCGATTTTGGCGATGAACTTCTTAATTACTTCGTAGTCGTGAATCACACTTAAAACGTCTCTTACCCCTTGATAATCTTCTTTATCGTAGATCGGTTGTAACATACTTTCATCCATGTATTGTTCCAACTCAAATTGAGGGTCTATATAGAGTCCGTGGGTTGGGCTTACATTCATTTGGCTATGCTCCAATATGTCGACTCTATCGTTCACAGAATGAGGCATGGTGTTTTCATGGCGCAAGACATCTGAAGTAGTTAAACTCCAATCAGTAGTGCGAATGAAGGCGATGAAGCCCTTTCGGGTATAACTTTTTTTACTGCCAGGTAATGAAAAGTGCTGATAATAAATATAGATGCCTGGAATACCATCTTGGATAATGATACCTGCTTTTTTCCATGCTTCTGCGGTTTCCTTTTGGCTGAGAATATCCTTTGGGACACTTAAATGTATACTATTGTGGGGGTTATTATAAAGTACATCTCTTTGCTGTTTCGAAACCACATCGAAAAGTGGGGAGGCTAATTCATCTATCTTTTTAGATAAATCTTTGTTGTATCGCCATGCTCTGAAAGGTTTTATTTCTGCCATAGGTTTAGTCTCTTACCCTTAATTTCCAATTGCTTGGTTGGTTATTTTTGATTTCAATATTGGCCGAGCTTTTTTTATCGACTACCATTGCGGCTAAAACTGCAGCTATTTCGATGTGTTCAGGATTCAATTTTTGAAGCATTTCAGGCTTAAAGTAGTTCTGAACAAATTTTGTATCGAATTTCCCTGAAACGAAAGCTTCATGCTGAATCGCAAATTCACAGAAATTTAAGGTCGTTTTCACCCCAGTGATATCATATTCCTGTATGGCACGCACCATTCTGTTGATTGCTTCAGTTCTGTCTTTGCCATAGGTGACAAGTTTGGCGATCATTGGATCGTAATAAATCGGAATAGTCATGCCTTCTTCAAACCCATCATCAACACGGACACCTGGCCCTTTAGGCGGGTTATAAGTGGTTAATGTCCCAATATCAGGTAAAAAATTATTGGTTGGGTCTTCTGCATATACCCTCACTTCTAAAGAATGACCTGTGATTTTTAAATCTTCTTGCTTGAAACTCAAAGGATGTCCTTCTGCGATTAAGATTTGCTCCTTCACCAAGTCAATACCGGTGATTTCTTCAGTAACAGGATGCTCTACCTGTAGCCGAGTGTTCATCTCAAGGAAGAAAAAATCCACATTTTCATCTACGATAAACTCGACTGTGCCTGCACCATAATAATTGCAAGATCTAGCCACACCTAAAGCTGCTTCTCCCATGGCTTTTCTTTTCTCAGGAGTTAATAAATGGGAAGGGGCCTCTTCAATTACCTTTTGATGTCTTCTTTGGATTGAGCAATCTCTTTCAAATAAGTAGACGAGGTTACCATGTTTGTCGCCAAGTATTTGGATTTCAATATGCCTTGGAGAAGTGATGTACTTTTCGACAAAAACTGATCCATTACCAAAAGCAGATAGCGCTTCACTAATGGCCCGTTTCATTTGCTCCTCTAATTCTTCGGGGGCTTCTACGACTCGCATTCCTTTGCCACCACCACCTGCGCTTGCCTTAATAAGTACAGGGTATCCGATCTTCTCAGCAATTTCTTTTGCCTCTTCGGTTTCGGTTACTGCATGGTTAACGCCAGGCACCATTGGTACGCCATAATGGGAAACGGCTTCTTTTGCAGCCAGCTTATCACCCATTACTTCAATTGATTTTGCAGAGGGGCCTATGAAAGAAATCCCATTGTCTTCGGCTTTTTGAGCAAAACTTGAGTTTTCAGATAAAAATCCATATCCGGGATGAATGGCATCAACGGACAATGATTTACAGATAGCTATGATTTTATCAGCTAATAAATAAGACTGAGCAGAAGGAGGAGGGCCAACATTTACGGCTTCATCAGCATACCTTACATGAGGAGAGTTTCTGTCCGCATCGCTGTAAATGGCGACTGTTTTTATCCCCATTTCCTTGGCTGTTCTCATTACTCGAAGCGCGATTTCTCCTCGATTTGCCACTAGAATTTTATTTATCTTCTTGATTTCCATTCACATCAAAATTTTTATTACAATGCTACCTAATTATCTTTTAATATCTATTGAGAACTTAGGATATATACCTACAAATTTTTGATAAATGGCGTATATAGTACTACCTTCGTACCTTATTATTTTGGATAAAGTTAATCAACTTAAAGCCTTAAAGAATTGGATCTATTTGAAAAATTAATGGCCGATAATGGCCCGCTAGGGAAGCATTCAGAGATATCAGAAGGATATTTTACTTTTCCGAAATTAGAAGGTGAAATCGCTCCTCGCATGAAGTTTAAAGGGAAAGAAGTACTTACCTGGAGTTTGAATAATTACTTAGGTTTAGCCAATCTTCCTGCTGTTCGAGAAGCAGATGCTAAAGCTGCTGCTGACTGGGGATTGGCATATCCTATGGGTGCTAGAATGATGTCTGGTAATACCGACTATCATGAAGAGTTAGAGCAAAAATTAGCAACTTTCGTTGGTAAGGAAGCTGGTTATTTATTGAATTTTGGTTACCAAGGCGTGCTTTCAGTCATCGATGCCTTAGTCGATAGAAAGGATGTAATTGTTTATGATGCCGAATCACATGCTTGTATCATAGACGGTGTAAGATTACATATGGGTAAAAGGTTTGTGTTCCCACACAATGATTTAGAAAACTTAGAAAAGCAATTACAAAGAGCAACTAGATTGACCAACGAATCAGGCGGTGGGATTCTAGTGATTACAGAAGGTGTATTTGGGATGACCGGTAACCTTGGCGATTTGAAAGGTGTTGTTGAACTAAAAAAGAAATATAATTTCAGATTATTAGTTGACGATGCTCATGGTTTTGGAACTATGGGTGAAACTGGATCAGGAACTCATGAACACTTAGATTGCGTGGATGATGTAGATATATATTTCTCTACTTTTGCAAAGTCTATGGCCTCGATTGGGGCATTTGTAGCAGGAGATAAAAAAATTGTTCACTACTTGAAGTATAATATGAGATCGCAGATTTTTGCGAAATCATTGCCGATGCCATTCGTGATTGGAGGCTTGAAGCGTTTAGAGATTATAAAAACACAGCCTGAACACAAAACAAAACTTTGGACCATTGTTGATGCCCTTCAAGGGGGGTTACGAGAAAAAGGTTTCAGCATTGGGACTACCAAATCTTGTGTGACTCCAGTGGTACTTAATGGTACAATAGGAGAAGCAGCCACCTTAAGTAAAGACCTTAGAGAAAATTATAGTATTTTCTGTTCAATAGTGATTTATCCGGTAGTACCCAAGGGGATGATTATTTTGAGGCTAATTCCAACCGCAGCTCATAGCCTAGAAGATGTGAATGAAACGATTGCTGCTTTTGAGGCAATTAAATCTAAGTTATTGAGTGGCGAGTACAAGAATGCAGAACTTGCGGCAGCTTTTGGGGAGTAATCCAAAAAAATATGCCTCAATTGTTGCATAGAGAGTATTTTGACTTAAATTGCTAACCAATCAAACATTTTATCAACAACCTTAAAGCACAAATAATATGAGCAGATTTAGTGAAGTAAAAAATTTAGTAGACTCTTTAGAGGGTGATTTCGACAAGTTCTATGACAAAAAGAATCAAGCTGCTGGTACTAGAGTAAGAAAAGGTATGCAAGACCTTAAGAATCTAGCACAGGAGATTAGAGTTGATGTTCAAAACATCAAAAACGATGAATAATCCTCTTTTGAGATAAAATAAAGGCCAATCGAGAGATTGGCCTTTATTTTTTATAGACTATTTTTTTCAATTCAATGCGGCCCTTATTTTTTCTATTAAGCCACTAGAAGCTGGTAGTAGAGGCATTCTTACATAATTATTACAAACATTCAACTCCCATAATACTTGCTTAACTCCTACAGGGTTACTTTCAGAATACATCAATGGATTGATAGCAAGGAGTTCAAAAGTTGCCATAGAAGAACGCTTAAAATCACCTGCTAAGGCCGTTTGAGTAATTCTTTTGAACGTTTCAGGGAAGGCATTAGCCAATACTGAAATTACGCCAACTGCTCCAATAGACATCATTGGAGTTGTCAATAAATCATCTCCCGAGATCAATAAAAACGAATGGTCAGTGCCCTGCTTAATAGACATAGATTGTGACAGATCTCCTGAGGCTTCTTTGATACCAATAATATTTGGATGAGCAGAGAGTCTGATTGTGGTCTCAGCCGAAACATTAGACATCGTTCTTCCCGGTACATTATAGAGTATTATCGGAAGTGGAGATTCATTTGCAATTGCCACGAAATGCTGATATATACCTTCTTGGCTAGGCTTGTTATAGAATGGACTTACAGATAGTATTGCTGAAACTCCTGAAAGGTCAGTCGATTTTAGTTGTGCTATCACCGCAGCAGTGTTATTGCCGCCAATACCATACACAATGGGCAAATTGTGAGGATTGTTTTTATTAACGAATGACAGAATTTCCTTTTTTTCCCCTGTTGAAGTAGTGGCTGATTCTCCAGTAGTCCCCTGAACTACGAAGTAGTCAACCCCTTTCGCGGTATGCTCTAATAATGCGAGCAAGCCAGTATAATCAACACTTAAGTCTTTTTTGAAAGGTGTCACTAGAGCAACACCTGTCCCTTTTAATGTTTCCATAATTATTTTAATGCTTTTACATAGCGTAACATTTGTTCTGCGAGGTTAGGTAAACCTGC
>JBLIES010000061.1:0-16409 GCA_047633135.1 Roseivirga sp. | reverse complement strand
GCGCCTCGAAAGTCTCATTGGTTTCAAAAGCCTTGATTCGCATTAAAAAGAAAATGGCCTCAATTCGGGTATAAAAAGCATTTGAGGCTACCGTTTCCAATTGTTTTAAGCCCAATTCTTTATCTCCATTGGGAAAGAAAATGAGCACAGCACGTAAAAGTGGATACTCCTCTCTGATCCAGACAGAGTAATAGTTAAAAAGAGCATCTCCGAAAAGAATTTCAGGACTAAAGCTCTCGTTCCCTTGTGTGCGATCTAAATACTTTAACGCTAACCGCCCAGAGTTTGAGGCTCTTCCCCAGTTCTTTTTATCAGAATGGTACCTTCCTTCGAAGCCATGTGCACCTGCCAGAAAGAAACTAGCTTCGATATTGTCCTCATCTTTGTCCAAAATGGCTTTGGCTTTCATTACGGTGGTATCCATATAGGCCAAAAACTCATCATCTAAAGAGGATTCTTTATTGAGGTTTGGCATCATTTGCCACCAAGTGCTGATCCCAAAAAGGAAGTAGGCAAGAGGATGTTCTGGGTAATTGTACTTTAGCCAATTGAATTCAACTTCTGCTTTGTGAAAATCAAAGTTGTACATATCATCCACAGCCATTGTGATTTCGTATTGCAAGGCCATGTTTAGCAAAAGGTATCTAGCAGTATCGCTTTCAATTCTTTCTTTTTTCGATTGTGCCTGAAGGCTACCAACCGAAAGAAAAACCAGCGAAATCAATCCAAAAATTATTCTTCTCCGACCCATAAAATCTTAAGTCAACCGCATTAATGCAAAAGTACTGCCACTCAACCGAATCCCAAGACGCTTAACAATTTTTATTCGTGGTTATTGTCAATAATCGTAGTTTTGCATCAAATTGTTGCTATGCCTAGAGAGTATTCAAATCTGGAATTAAAGATGCAAGAATACACTTCCGTTAATAAAGTTGTGGTATTCATTATGCTCTGCATGATTTATTTCCTCCTTTTATTCGTTAAACAGACTTTTGTTATTGATCAAATTCCAGCTTTTCAGTTTTTAGAAGGGCCGAGCTTGCTCATTTTCAAGTTAACTATAGGATTAAAGTACATTAGTGTACCGCTTGTTTTTGCATGGAAGTTTACCATCATTGCTTTTATACTTTGGATAGGCTGTTTTTTATGGGGCTACAGAGTGAGCTACAAGCAGTGTTGGCAAATCGCAATGTTTGGTGAAATCATCTTTTTTGTACCCCAAGTAATCACAATCTTGTGGTTCTTTCTTATTGACACTGACCCTACGTATTGGGAAGTTCAAGCGTTCTACCCTCTCTCTTACATGAACTTTTTCAATCAGGCCGAAATAGCAGATAAGTATCATTATGTCAATTCAGCCCTCAATCTTTTCGAAATAACTTATTGGATTTTGTTGACTTACGGTATTCACTTTGCTGCCAGAAAGAAGAAGTCCATCGCCAATGCGATTGTTTTCACTTCATATGTCCCTATTTTTCTGCTTTGGCTTTGGTTCTACTTAGGCGTAAGTGGGTAATATTTGCCTGATTAAACGCAAATAGCAGAGTTCCCCCTGCTTTGAACTGGTATTAATAAAAATTAACAGCTGTTCAAGTGAATTTTTACTAATTTCACGGCCTGCAAAAGGGTTTTTAATTGTACTTATGTTGCTCTTGGTGTTAGAATGACAATAAATTCTAATTCAAGGCACTTCATAAAATTGCTAAAATGACAGACTTTAAGAAAATCAATACAATCATAGGCTGGGTAGTCTTCCTTATTTCATTGATTGTGTATGTATTAACAGTTGAAAGAGTAGCTAGTTTTTGGGACTCTGGAGAGTTTATAGCAATCGCCTTCAAGCTAGAAGTATCGCACCCTCCTGGGGCACCGTTATACATGCTCGTAGGTAGACTTTTCTCGTTTTTTGCACTGGGAGATGTCACAAAAGTCGCCTATTGGATCAACATGGTAAGTGTTGTTTCGAGTGCATTCACCATTCTTTTCTTGTATTGGACCATCGTAATGTTGGGACGAAAGCTCATTGAAACCGCCAACGAAAAGGCATCGGATTTTCAAAATCAGCTGTTAATAGCCGCTGGAATTGTCGGTGCATTAAGTTTTGCTTTTACTGACTCTTTTTGGTTTTCGGCAGAGGAAGGCGAAGTATATGGCATGTCGTCATTTTTCACCGCTTTTGTGTTTTGGGCAATGCTCAAATGGGAATTAGTAGGCGATGAAAGCACTGGCAACAAATGGATTGTTCTGATTTTTTACATGCTAGGATTATCCACAGGAGCTCACCTTTTGGGCTTAGTGACATTGCCAGCTTTAGGTCTGATTTATTATTTCAAAAAATATAAAAACCCTAATTGGAAAGGCGCATTTGCTGCCATGGCCGTTTCCTTATTCCTAGTGGGGCTGATCAACTCATTCATTATCCCAGGCTTACCTACATTGGCTGGGAAGTTCGAAATCACTTTTGTTAATACATTCGGTGCACCCTTCGGATCGGGTGCTTTGTTTTTAATTGCCCTCTTAATAGGAGCAATAGTTTTTGCTTTAAAATGGACAAGAAGTAAGGAATGGGCAACGCTGAATACCTTAGTACTGGGGATCACTTTCGTGCTCATCGGTTATTCATGCTATGCTGTCATCCTAATCAGGTCAAAAGACAACCCTCCGATTGACCAGAACAACCCTGAAAACGTAATGACCTTTATCTCTTACCTAAAGAGAGAGCAATACGGTAGCAGACCCTTATTTTATGGACAATATTTTAATGCGCCACAACCTGAACTTACGCAAGGCGCCCCTATTTATTACAAAGACAACGACAGCTATAAAGTAGCTGATTACAAAATCGAAAGTAACTATGACAATGCTTGGGAAACATTCTTACCAAGGATGTATAGTTCTCAACCATCGCACAAGCAAAAATACATGGCCATCACAGGCCTGAGAGAAGGAGAAAAGCCCACCTTTATCGACAACATCACCTTCATGTTCTCTCATCAAATTGGGCATATGTATATGCGCTACTTCATGTTCAATTTTGCGGGCAGAGAAAGTGATATTCAAGATGCAGACTATCTAACGCCCTTCGATACCAATAAAGATGTCCCAGAGTTCATCGCAAATAATAAAGCACGAAATCAATATTATTTTATCCCGCTAATTTTAGGCTTGATAGGCTTCTTCTTCCAATTCAATAGAGACCCTAAACGATTCTCAGCTGTACTGATGTTCTTTATTCTTACGGGATTGGCATTGGTGGTTTATCTCAATTCTCCACCAATAGAACCTAGAGAAAGGGATTATATCTATACAGGCTCCTACTACGCTTTTGCCATTTGGATTGGCTTTGCAGTGCTCGCCATTGGCAATGCACTAAAAAATAGAGGAAAAGCGGCTTTAGCCATTGCTTTCGCAGTGGGTATGATATCCCCAGTGATTTTAATTTCTGAAAACTGGGACGATCATAATCGTGCTGGAAGATATTTCTCTGTAGATTCTGCTAGAAATTTCTTAGCCTCTTGCGCTCCAAACGCCATTCTCTTTACCGGTGGTGACAATGATACTTTCCCACTTTGGTATGTGCAAGAAGTGGAAGGTTTCAGAACCGATGTTAGGGTCATTGTACTCAGCTATTACAACACCGATTGGTATATCGACCAAACAAAAATGAAGATGAATGACTCTGAGCCTTTTCCATATACATTGGAAATCGATCAGTACCGTCAAGGCACGAATGATTATTTGTATGTAGACGAAAGAGAGCAATTCGCAGGCTCCGCCATAGACCTTAAGCAATTTTTGTCCTTGGTTAAAAAAGAAAGTCCTGCCTTGAAAAGACAATTGGCTTCAGGTACTGAAATCAATGTAGTGCCAGCTAGGTCGTTAATGCTGCCTATTGATTCGGCACAAGTGGCAAAAAATAATATTGTGCCTGATGCGCTTAAGCAATACCAAGTAGACCGTATGTTCTTCACCTTTGGTAAAAACGAGAACTTTCTGGAAAAAGGATCCTTGATGATGCTCGATTTAATTGCTGAAAATAATTGGGAGCGTCCGATCTATCTCAACTATACATCGGTGAGTTCTGTACCATTTGATTTAGACCCCTACTTGGTTCAAGAAGGAATGGCTTACAGATTATTACCGGTAATGAAGCCATCGAATTTAAGAGAGTTAGTGAACGTTGACTTAATGTATGACAACGTGATGAACAAATTCCAATTCAGAGGTTTAGATGATCCAAAAGCTAATTTGAATGGTGATTATAGAGGTTTTGCTCAGAACCACAGGTCCACATTTACGACTTTAGCCGAGGCACTCATCATCCAAGGTGATTCTATACGGGCAAAAGAAGTTTTGGACTACGGCATTGCGGTTATGCCTAAAGAAGCGTTGCCTTACGACATCGCCTCTATCAGCTTTATTCAATCCTATTTGAACATTGGTGAAGAAGAAAAAGCACTGACCATGGGAATGGAGATTGCCGAAATGTTCAACGACATGGCTACTTATCATCAAAAGAAAATGCGCTATGATTATGAGTTCAGGAAATACTTGAACGGCCTTCAGTATTTACAATCCATATTCACTCAATATGGATATGACGAGCAAGCGAAAAAGTTAAAAGAGATGCTAGAAACCCAAAACATAAATCTTTCGGTGGACAGAAGTAATTTCTAAAGGCTATTTTTCTACTACTAGAAAAAGATCCAAAGCGGAATCAGCGTCATCAGTCAGGAGATAATCTTCCTGGCTGATTTCGTTTACAAGCCCTCCGTTTTGGTCATTAAGTTTATTCCTGTTCATTCTATTAAGAATGTCATATGGGATTCTGAGCAATGGAGCTGGTAAACGGTACTGTAAATTGAAAATATCGAAACGCATGATGCGCTGAACCGACTTTTTATTGTCCTCATAATAAGTCATCACCTTTTCATTTCCTGCTACTCCCTTCATTTCCACTTTAGGGAAAATAGAAGCCGCTAAATCGGTAAGTGCTTGGGCCGTATATTCTCGCTCATGCCATGGGTTACGAGAAAGTGTCTTTTTGATATTTGGAGTAGTGAGAATCGCCTTTCCACCTGGTTTTAAGACCCTGTAAATCTCCGCCAAAAATTCCTTGTCTTTTTTTACGTGTTCAATCACTTGGAAAGAAACGATGGTATCGAAGCTGTTATCAGCCAAACCATCGAAAGGAGGAAACACAGCCTGTCTGAAGTCCAAACGTGGATGCTTTGCCTTCAACTCACCGATCACTGAGTGAATTTTATCGAGGGCAATATAGCTTTTCGCTAATGGCGCTAATAGCTCAACTCCCCTGCCCTCACCGCAGCCCAACTCTAATAAATCGCCTTGAATATAAGGCACGGCTAAATAATAAGCCCGCAGCAATCGTTGGTGAATTGGATTGTCTGAAGGTATTTTATCTGAAGCGATTTCGGTTGTGTAGGTGGCCATGTTTAAATTTTGATCAAAAATAAGCCATTTCGCTTACAATGGACTTAAGATAGAAAGCTTTAAACCACAATTTTATTACCTTTAACCCGATTTAACAAAGGCATGAAAAAGATAATTCTCATCTGTTTACTGTCCCTGAATACGCTAGGCTTAGTGGCTCAAAGCCGAATGAGTTCGGCTGATCTCAGCTTTCTGTACAATCAGAACCATGAATTCTTGGTGGATTACAGAGTTGCCCAATCGAATGACGAGGTCAAAGTCTATGTTCGATTCATACTCAATAGCGGCATTGTTAAAATCTCTGACTACGAGCTTACTTACGATATTCGCAGCAGTTATATCGATGAAAAGCATGTAGCGTCTACCAGAATATTAGACAGCGCAGCTGTTATTGGTACAGGTTTTCGCGAATTCGTGTATGGGTTTGACTTTATAAAAGAGGATAACCAAAACCTGATCGTCTTAGAGGTTAATAATATCGCCAGGGGTAAAAAATTCCTGATTGACATCCCTATTTCAGGGAAAACGAGTCAGAGAAATCAGCCCTTTCTCATCTTTGAAGAAAAAAGAGACGTCCCTTACTTTTCTAAATTCATCAACCTTGACCAAACGGTGAGGCTAGTCAATCCATTTGGCAACCCTGGTAAGTATGAAATTAAAGGAGTCCTTAACAATAAGTCAGTAGCTACCCCCCCTTTTGACAGTAATAAAACTGTTACAAACTCTGACATCGCAATTGACACATTATATGGTACCGTTGAAGGGAGTCCACAAAAATTTTCAACTCCTGGTTTTTATGAAATTAATGACTCTACTGACCCCAATAACACAACGGGCATACTAGTTTCAGATAAGTTTTACCCCTATTTCGGCCAATATGAAGAGATGATTGAGCCGCTTATTTTCATCACGACTAATGATGAATTTAAAGGAATGAGACAAGCAACTGATACTCGCGATGCCTTCGAAGATTTTGTAATGAATCGTTTTTCTGGAAGCAGTAAAATGGGTCAGGATTTTGTGAAATATTACTACAAACGGCTCAGGGATGCTGCTCACCTTTTTAGTGGTAAAAAAGAAGGCTGGAAAACCGACAGAGGTATGGTTTATCAAATTTATGGTAACCCAATACAAGTTTTCAGAAATGAAAACACCGAATTATGGGTATACGCCTCTGCCAATGGCAATAGAACCCGTTTTATTTTTGACATACTACCAGGAGCTTCCGACCTATTGGAGTATAGTTTAATCAGAGGCGATAAATACAAGGAGTCTTGGATGGATGCCGTTACAGGTTGGCGCAGTGGAAAAATAATCGAATGATAGAACAAAAAGTCTCAGAGGATTTCATCTATGGCAGCAGGGCCATTATTGAAGCGATTCACGCTGGTAAAGAGATCGACAAATTGTTGGTTCAGAAGGATGTGAAAAACGATTTAACTGGAGAGCTTTTAGCGGCAGCCAGCGATTTCAATATCCCAATTCAAAAAGTACCGATTGAAAAACTCAATCGGCTTACCCGCAAGAATCATCAAGGTGCAATAGCTTTTATCTCTTCTGTAGTTTATGCCTCTTTGGATAATATTATTTCAGAAGCTTACAGGAAAGGTGAAGTCCCACTATTGATTGTTTTAGATCGTATTACCGATGTCCGAAACTTTGGTGCCATTGCTAGAACCGCAGAATGCGTTGGTGCTCACGGTATCGTGATCCCTTCTCGTGGGAGTGCCCAAATAGGTAGCGATGCTATGAAGACTTCTGCTGGTGCGCTCAATTATATTCCCGTTTGCCGAGCAGATAACCTAAAAACTACGCTCAAAGAAATTAAAGACAATGGCATTGCTGTGGTGGCTTGCACAGAAAAGGCAGATGATCTTATTTATAGCATAGACCTCACCGTCCCTGTTGCGCTTTTAATGGGTTCAGAAGAAGATGGTATCTCGCCAGAGTACTTAAAGTTCGCCAATCATTTGTGCAAACTCCCAATCATTGGTAAAATTGAGTCACTCAATGTATCGGTAGCAACCTCTGTGATGCTTTATGAAGCCATAAGACAACGCCAAGCTTAGTTTAAGCGGTTATCTTTCAGTCAATTTCTTTAGTGCCTTTTGATTGATGTCTTCTTGAATTCCTTCGAGTATATTCTTGATTTCTCTTTCTGTTAATCGCCAACTTAAAGAGGCACGAATGGCATTTTGATTTTGATATTCAAACTCAACCCTTTTCAGCTGACCTTGGTAAACTGCGTCAATCAGATCAAACCGCTGCTCATTTTTGATGGTTTGCACTTGGTCCCAACTGCCCACCGCTCCTTGAATAGGAGAAAAGAATTTCTGGACTAAGCTTTTTGAATTATCGCTTTCTATCGGTGGTTCTTTATTGGAATCACGGATGGTAATAAGTATCACCTCTGAGGTATTTTCCTTAATCCAGTCTTCAAAAACGTGCAAAAATGTAGTGGCATCAGAAATACCATAATTGTCGGAAATACCCGCGTCTGCAATTCCAATTTTGGGGCTGGTGGGCAAGGTTATCGCTGGCGAAAAATAAGGGAATGTAGCACTCATTCGTAAGGCGGTTAAAAAACGAAGGCTATCTGGGTGATGGTCTTTAAGGAGTAACTTATAGTCTACCCCTTGAATTTTAGAATTATTGTCTATGTCGCCCGTATTAAAAAAAGAAGTCGGCTGAGGGGACACATATAGCTTCCTACCATCATTAGTAATGGTAGGTGCCATCATAATTAGAGGGATTTCAGCATTGAACTCTGGCTCACGATAAGCCGAAATTGGATTATCTAAAAGGCCATGAAGATTGGTGGTCAATCGTTGTTCAAATTCATAGCCTCTTTCTGTTTTGTACTTAAAGCCACCATATTCGAATGACCTGAGTTTCAAAAATAAGTCATTCACTAAAAGGGTAAAAATGACGGGGTTAAGCACATCCTTACTAATATCCTCTAGGTGTTCCTTCGCTTGAGGCATTAAGTTTTTCCATGCCAGCTCCCTGTAAAAAGCAGCACCAAAAAGGCCTCCTGAAGCCCCTGTCATCATAAAGGTTTCATTCATTAAATCACCTCCAAAAACTGAGTCTACATGCTGAAGCACGTTCATCGTCCAAAGGGCAGAACGCTGACCGCCCCCACTTACCGCAATTAAAACCATACGCGGTTTCTCTTCTTCGAATTTCGCCTTCCAATTGTTAAGGATAGCGACCATGTTTTCTTTTGAGGGTTCTACATACTCATCAGAAGCATACTCTTGCAAAAGCCCAAGATTATACTCGGTACTTTCATTGGTGTAATCCAATCCATACGCAGGGTATTGATAGCTCAGAAAATCTGAGGTAAAGGCCAGGTTTAGGATAACAAAAAGAATCATTATCCCACTAAAAATCCATGACCTGAACCAAAAGCTTAAGGCACCAGTGGCCATCACAATCATGGTGAGCATCAGTACACCCGAGGCCCCTGCTGGAATTTGAAATAGAGGGATATTCTGAAAAAGCCCAAGACTGAAAATCAAAATTAACACCAGTGATTGTATCACAATTGCATTCCTTTGGTTCTGGATAAACACCTTCAGAATTGCCAATCGATCATAATACTCTTCGAATCTTCGGGTGGAGTAAAATTTTAAATTCAAGCTCCAATAGTAATTCACCGTCACTTTTGATCGCCTGAGCATTTGCAGCTTTTTAAAAGCCTTTTTAAACTCTACAGCCTTCTTTGTTCTTAAAGTTGTTTTGATTGAAAGAAGCTTGAAAACATCAAAATTGGTTTTGAAAAAATAGGCAAACAAAAACACCAACATCGACAAACAACCAATCAAAAGGCCGAGAATTTTAATCAGCACATCGAAATCATCGCCCCCAGTTTCGCTTTGAAAAGCAATGATTTTATAAATATAGAAAGCTAAAAATGCTACAGGAATAGTAGCATTATTCAAACAAAAATGGGCAAGAGGACGAGGTAAAGTACCCAAAAACGGAAATCTAAATCCATCTAAGATATAACTCGTAATATTATAAGACATGGCGAAACCCGCAATCGCCACCCCAAGAATCATAAAGCCCCAAATAGATACTTCATCCAAATAAACAGGATCTAGAAAAAGATATGGGATGCCCAAATTCTGGCCAAAGTCCCCATTAACAATTGCAAAGAGAATTAGCCAATAAACAAGTAAGAATTGGTTATGCTTTACATGGACAACGAGCAGCTGTACAGGAAAACTAGTCCATATCTTATTGAATATGTTCAATTACTCTCCCTTTTAGAGCCCGCATATAACTCATACTCCAGCAAGCGTGAGTCTATTTTAGCATTATAGAATTCAATTTTTCTTTTCGTTTTAAGGCCTATGCGTTTAGCTAAATCAAGGTTACCCGTAAATACATAACCCATATAACCTTTGCACTGCTGCTTGAAGAAATCGCCAATAGAGGCATAAATTTCTTCCAAATCCTTATCAGCGCCTAGTCGCTCTCCATATTCTGGGTTGAACATTACAGCGCCTGGTGCATCAGGAATAGTAGTTTCTCTAAAATCACAGGTTTCAAAATCTATGAGATGCATTACTCCTGCTGTACCCGCATTTATTCTGGCTGCGGTAACTGCAGGTTTGGCAAAATCAGAAGCTATGATTTTAAAATCGAGGCGTTTCTTTCTTTGCAATTCTGCAAGCCGAATGTACCCTTCCCATGAATCTCGATCGAAACTCTTTAAATGCATAAACCCAAAGTTATTTCGGAAAAGCCCAGGAGCAGTTTTAGTGGCAATCAATGCCGCCTCTATTGCCAGAGTACCGCTACCACACATTGGGTTAATAAAGGCGCTTTTGCCATCCCAACCACTGGCGATAATTGCTGAAGCCGCCAATGACTCTATCATAGGCGCTTTATAAGGCACTTTTCGGTAGCCGTGCTTAGAAATTGTATTCCCTGAAGTATCAAAGTAAACCCTTACTTTCTCTTCTTTCCAATAAATATGTACCACCGCTCCATCTCGGGTTGGTCCAGAATCAGGCCTATGCCCAGTTTTTGCCACCATTCTATCGGCTATAGCATCTTTTACTCTCAGGTTCGCAAAACGATCATCTGTGATCGTATCATTCTTCACATAAGAGGTCACTGTAAGAAACCCATCGTTATCTAAGTAATCTTCCCATGGTACTTTAGACAATTCGCGATACAAGTCATCCGCATTTTGAGCCCTGAACCTCTTGATCTGAAAAAGCACTCTACCTGCTGTTCTGAGGAACATATTCAGTTTTAGGCAGTCGTCAATAAGGCCGCTTACCTCCACCTCTGTGATGCTTGTGCTCTCTACTTTAAAACCTAATGCCTCCACCTCTTGGGCAAGCCATGGGCTCTGTCTCGGGAAACATGTGATTACTATCTGACTGGGGTAAGGGAAGACTGCGCTCATAAGTTGTGAATTACCGAAATTTTTATCAATTTAATAGGGTAAGGGAAATTAGCTGACAAAAATACTTTCAACTTGAGCTTTATACTTAAAGGTTTTCTTCAATAAAGTAGAAGGTAAAACGGAATACTTCCTAAATTTATTCCTGTTCATCTACACCTCTAGATGGGTAGGAAGCGATAAAATCACTTCCAATGCGAAAGAATAAAACATTTATGGCTTGTACTAATCGCTGAGAAAATTTCAGCAACAGAATCCTTAGTTAGTTACCATTTTTCAGATATCAATCGTATTTTTGAGCTCCATTAAATTGATACAATATGAAAGTTTGGTTTAGCTGTAAGGTGAAATACATGAAAGAAGATGAGCAAGGTCGTACCAAGAGCGTTTCCGAAACTTATTTGGCCGATGCACTTTCATTTACCGAAGCGGAAGCCAAAATCTACGAGGAAATTGGTCAAAGGGTAAGGGGAGAATTTCAGGTGACTAATATCTCTAAAAGTAAGATTACCGATGTATTTGAATACCCCGATGCCGATACTTTTTACCATGCGAAGGTGGTTTACTTTGTGGCTGACGCAGATTCTGGTAAAGAAAAGAAAGTAACTAATTTCATGCTTACAATGGCCAATGATGTAAAGCAGGCTTATGATCGCATTTATGAAAGCTTGAATAATATGTTGGTGACTTTCACCGTGCCAGAGATAAAAGAATCACTCGTGTTGGAAGTATTCCATCATACAACAGAAAATAAAATTCCAGATAACCTGAAGCCACTAGCGGAAGTAGAAAGCCAGCTCGAAGAAGAGGAGGACGATGAAGACATTTGAGCAAGTAAGCAGCGCCACCTTTGAATGCTTGAAGTCAAAATTAAAAAGCCAAGGCATTTCGCTTGAAGGCAGCAGCGGCTACCTTTCTAAAAACGGAATTTCTCTGGATTTCAATTATTCAGAAGCTGATCAAGCATTAACCATCGCTAACCTAGAGGTTGGCTTTCCAGCATCGATGATTGGAATGAACAAAGATAAAATCTTAGCTATTTTAGGAAAAGCCATTGATGAGTGTAAAGGTTAAATCAGCACCATGAGCCTTAAATATGCTGGTCTTGCCATCGTAAGCCTGCCACTGCTGCCTATTATGTATTTTCAAGGTAAAAGTGTTAGGTCGAAAGTTCCAAAACTACCCGAAGCAAAAGAGCCTGAAGGCTTAGTTGATTTTCCAAAAGGAAAAAGCCTAAGGGTAATTACCATTGGCGAAAGTACAATCGCAGGGGTTGGCGTAACTACCCATGAAGAAGCCTTTACGGGTACTTTGGCCAAGGCAATTGCGCACCAGTTAGAAAGGCCTGTCAGCTGGAGAGTGTATGCGCGAAGTGGTTACACCACAAAACAGGTCACCTCTAAACTTCTTCCGCAAATCACCGAAACGAAAGTAGACCTCATCGTCATTGGCTTAGGTGGAAATGACGCTTTTACCTTGAACCATCCATGGGCTTGGGCTGCGGCTATTGAAGAACTCATTATCGAAGTGAAATCCAAATTTGGTGATACGCCCATCTTTTTCACCAACATGCCACCGATTAAGCTATTCCCAGCTTTTACAACTGTCATCAAATTCGTGATGGGTAATTTGGTTGAGATATTGGGGGAAACGCTTCAAGGCGTAGTACAGAAGCACAGTAATGTATACTATGATTCTCGCATTATCTCTTTCGAAAACTGGACAGAAGAACTAGACATGGAAGTAGACGCTTCAGCCTATTTTAGTGACGGAGTCCATCCCTCTTTGCTTACCTACCAGATTTGGGCTAAATCAATGGCCAAGTTGATTGTTGAAAATAAGGAAATCACAAACCGAATTAATCTTTAACAGTCACCCTGAGCTTGACTAAGGGTCTGTCGGTTAAAACCAGTTCTTTTACTAAGTTGGCCAGAGGTAAAAACACTATTCGTCACTCGGTTTTACCGAGTGACTGTTTGGAGGTTATTCCAAATCTATTCTTGGACCATAAGCCCCGCTTCTGAGAGTGTCAATTGCCTTAAGTACAAATACTAAAAGAACAACAGGCAAGGCGTAACCAAAAAAAACAAGGGCTAGGGCCTTATTATCAACCCGCACATCATATCTCCAATAGGTTCTAAAAAAGTAGCCCCCCAACCAATACGAAGAGTAAATAGAGAAAAGCACAATGCCTATTATAGGTAATTTCGGAAAATTTGCCTCTAGCGCATTAATATCAACAGTCTGGTTCCTTTTGCACTTTGAGCATTTCAGTTGTATCCTTCTGCCTAACTCTTGATACAGTTTATCCCTACTACGAACACGCAAGCTACACCTACTCGATTTTGAGCAATGCTTACAGTCAAAAGAATATCTCAGTAGAAAATTCATCAAATAAAAGTAAGAAGGTTAATTAGAAGTAAAAACACTATTCGTCACTCGGTACAACCGAGCAACTGTTTGGAGGCCAAACGACTGATCGATACTAAAATAATTACTAAAGACTGGCAGGAAATAACTAACTTTAAGCTATTATTTTTAGTTTTACTAAATATTGTAGTTTATGATTAAAGGTAGAGGTGCCCAAAAGCAAGTGAAAAACAGATTGCAGGTACAAGAATATGTTCAGGAACACTTAGAGGCCATCGATGAATTCGATGCCGAAAACCCACAAACCAAATACATCCCTACCTACCCAAAGACAATCGTGAACAAGGTAAACAGCCCCGATGTTGGGATGGAATTTTCACTTAACCCTTACCAAGGTTGCGAACACGGCTGTGTGTATTGCTATGCCCGCAACAGCCATGAGTATTGGGGCTATAATGCTGGTCTCGATTTCGAAAAGGTAATAATGTACAAGGAATCTGCTCCTCGATTATTGGAGACGCATTTGCAAAACCCGAAATGGCAAGCACGCACCATTGTGCTTTCTGGCAATACAGACTGCTATCAACCCATTGAACAGAAATTACAGATAACACGGAGACTCTTGGAGGTGTTTCTCAAATACAAACACCCCGTTGGCATCATTACAAAAAACATTACCATTACGCGCGACCTGGATATTCTAGGCCAATTGGCAGATATGGATTTAGTCAACGTTCACTTTAGCCTCACTACTTTAGATGAATCGGTCAGAAGAAAGTTAGAACCAAGAACGGCATCGGCCAATAAAAAACTAGAGGCAATTGAAGAACTAAGAAAAAGAGGCGTCCCGGTAAGTATTATGATAGGCCCGATCATTCCAGGCCTCAACGATCATGAAATCCCTGCCATTATGGAAGCGGCTGCCAATGCTGGTGCCCAAAGTGCTGGCTATACTATGATTCGACTTAATGGTGCTATTGCAGAAGTCTTCGAACATTGGGTGGGTGAGGCATTCCCTGATCGCGCAGATAAAATCCTAAATCAGATTAAATCAGCACATGGCGGCCAACTGAGCGATAGCCAATTTGGTAAACGAATGAAAGGCGAAGGTTTGATGGTACAGTCAATCCACCGCCTATTCGAACTCTCAAAAGCCAAGTATTTTTCATCAGCACCAAAGCGACCCCTCCTCCGCACCGACTTATTTGTAAAAACTAATAAAGGGCAGATGGGATTGTTTTGAGGAGGGTAGCGGGATTTAGGATTTGGGTGAATCAGCAGCCAGAATTTCTCCAGCTGCTTAATTAAAGTTTAAAGCTTCCTTAAAAGGCTTTCCATCGAAGTCGTTTCTTTGAGTTTTCCTTTTAGTTCATCAATCGATACTCTGATTTGAGAAAGGTCATCTCTATCTCTGATCGTTACCGTGTTGTCTTCTAATGTTTGGTGATCTACCGTTACGCAGTAAGGCGTACCAATGGCATCCTGTCTTCTGTATCGTTTACCAATCGCATCTTTTTCATCGTATTGGCAATTGAATTCGAATTGTAGTTCGGTCAATATTTCTCTTGCCTTTTGTGGTAAGCCTGACTCCTCTTTCTTCAACAACGGCAATACAGCCACTTGATATGGGGCTAATGGCGCAGGGATTTTCAGTACCGTTCTTTCGCTTCCGTCTGCTAAAATTTCTTCGGTATAGGCAGCACTCAATACGGACAAAAACATTCTGTCTAAACCAACAGAAGTTTCTACCACATAAGGCACAAATGATTCATTTTCTACGGTATCGAAGAACTGAAGCTTCTTACCCGAGTGTTCTTCGTGTGCTTTTAAATCAAAGTCAGTTCTAGAATGAATGCCTTCTAATTCTTTAAAGCCCATTGGAAAGTTGAATTGAATATCGGCAGCAGCATTGGCATAATGGGCCAAATTCAAGTGGTCATGAAAACGATAGTTGTCAGCCCCTAAACCTAAAGTTTGGTGCCATTTCATTCGTCTTTCTTTCCACATCTCGTACCATGGCAATTCTTCTCCTGGCTTCACAAAGAATTGCATTTCCATTTGCTCGAATTCGCGCATTCTAAAAATGAATTGGCGAGCGATAATCTCATTTCTGAATGCCTTTCCAATCTGAGCGATACCAAAAGGCACCTTCATTCTACCCGATTTTTGAACATTCAAGAAATTGACAAAAATACCCTGGGCCGTTTCTGGCCTTAAATAGATTTTGCTTGCCCCTTCTGCAACCGAACCTATTTCTGTTGAGAACATGAGATTAAACTGACGCACATCTGTCCAGTTTTTTGAGCCTGAAACAGGATCCGCTATTCCTAACTCCTCGATCAGTGCTTTTACATCCGCTAAATCACCTCCCTCTAAACCTTTGGTAAGACGTGTATTGATTTCATTGATCTTTTCTTGATTGCGAAGCACATTCGGGTTGGTCGCCAAGAACTGTACTTTATCGAAAGTTTCTCCGAATCGGCTTTCCGCCTTAGTTACTTCTTTATTAATTTTCGCTTCAATTTTGGCGATGTAATCTTCCACCAAAACGTCTGCCCTGTATCTCTTTTTTGAATCCTTATTATCAATCATTGGATCGTTAAAGGCATCAACGTGACCTGATGCTTTCCATGTTGTGGGATGCATAAAAATGGAGGTATCGATACCCACGATATTCTCATTCATTTGCACCATGGCTTTCCACCAATATTGCTTGATATTATTCTTTAACTCTACTCCGTTTTGACCGTAGTCATAAGCGGCAGCCAAGCCATCGTATATTTCGCTTGATTGAAAAACAAAACCGTATTCCTTCGCGTGACTTGCGATCTTTTTAAGCAGATTATCGTCATTTTGTGCCATGTCGCAAAGATATGGAAAAGGCTTTCAACTACTACAATGCATTCTTAAAAAAGGATTTTGAATTCTTTACACTAACGGCATAATCCTTGAGGCCTTTTAGGGGTCTACAAAATTGATTCTTCATATATTTGACAAGCATGAAAAAAAAGATATCCATAGCGGTACTTGTACTAGCGGTTATTGTAGGTGGTATTGTTGCCTATCAACAAATCAGACTGTACAAAACCAAACAATACAGCCCAATTGAACATGCCACTTATAAAAACGATGCCATTAACATCGAAATAGCCTACAGCAG
>JBLIES010000060.1:0-16483 GCA_047633135.1 Roseivirga sp. | reverse complement strand
TTGAACAATGCTTTCTCGTTGAATCACTGTCATTTTCAAAACGCTATCCCTCATCTCCTTAATTATCCCTATATTATCAGTCTTAATTCGATTTATACATTGAACAGAACAATATTCTTATGGCAAGCTTTCAATTAAAAATTAACGGTAAACAGCAAACCGTAGAGGCAGATGCTGCCACACCACTGCTGTGGGTGTTAAGAGACCATCTCGACATGCTAGGCACTAAGTATGGCTGTGGAATTGCCCAATGCGGTGCTTGCACAGTACATTTGAATGGTACGGCCGTTCGATCTTGTTCTTTGCCAATATCTTCCGTAGCAGGTCAATCAATCAAAACCATTGAAGGCCTTTCAGAAAAAGGAGACCATCCTGTTCAAAAAGCCTGGCTAGAAATCGATGTGCCACAATGCGGTTATTGCCAAGCAGGCCAAATAATGACTGCAGCCGCTCTGCTCGAAAGCAACCCCAACCCATCTGATGACGATATAGATTCAGCCATGAGTGGTAATATTTGCCGTTGTGGAACTTATGTAAGAATTAGAAAGGCCATCAAAACAGCCGCTCAACAATAAAGAATCGAATCATGACAGTAATAAAAACAAAAGTCGGAAGAAGATCATTTCTGAAAACCTCTGCTGCTACTGGTGGTGGTTTATTGATTGGGTTCAGTTGGTTAACAAGCTGCTCCTTATTATCAGAAGGAGCGGAAGAAATTGCCATCCCTAGTGAGTGGTTTAAAATTAATGGGTACATAAAAATTGGCGATACTGGTTTAGTGACTATTTATTCACCCAACCCTGAAATCGGTCAAAATGTGATGACTTCTATGCCTATGATAGTGGCAGAGGAACTAGATATTCCGTGGAAGAATGTGGTGGTTGAACAAGGAGCTCTAGATGAAGATGCCTTCAAAAACCCACAATTCGCGGGAGGAAGCTTGTCGATTATGTATGCTTGGAGCCCATTGAGAATGGCAGGAGCAGCAGGTAAGTACATGTTATTAGCCGCAGCTGCAAAAGAATGGGGTGTCGAAACAACTGAGTTAATTGCCAGTGAGGGAGTAATCAAAGAAATTAACGGAAACAGAACCATTGGTTATGGTGAAATTGCATCTAAGGCAGTCGGCATTGAAGTACCTGAAAAGCTAGAATTAAAAGACCCGAAAGACTATAAGTTAATTGGTACTTGGAAGAAGAATGTTGAAGGATCTAAAATAGTAACGGGTAAGCCTTTATTCGGGCTAGACTTTAAGAGAGAAGGCATGCTCTTGGCGATGATTGAGCATCCACCTGCTTTTGGAATGAAAGTGAAAGATTTCAATGCAGATGAAATTAAAACGATGTCGGGTGTTAAAGATGCATTTATCATTGATACTTCGTTTGAAGAGCCGCAATGGTCCGATGTGAATGCTTTCAATAGTTTGATTGCAATTGTTGGCGACTCTACATGGCAGTTGATGCAAGCCAAAAAAGCCTTAAAGGCCAATTGGGAAAGAGTGAGTCCGCTAGAAAGCTCAGAGATGCACGAACAACGCCTAATTGAGGACTTAGAAAATGGTAAAGTGGCTGGCAGTAGAACTGATGGAAACTTTGAAGCCGCATTTGCAAAGGCAACTAAAGTAATTGAAAGGACTTATACTTCTCCTTTTATGGCGCATAATACCTTAGAGCCAATGAACTTTTTTGCTCATGTCACAGACAATGCAGCGGAGCTTGTAGGGCCGACACAAACACCACAGGCCCTCAGAGATTCTGCCGTTAAACTATTAGGCATTCCTGCTGAAAATGTCTCTGTTGATATGACCCGTATGGGGGGAGGCTTCGGAAGAAGACTTTACAATCATGTGGGCTTAGAAGCTGCTATGATCTCTAAGAAAATGGGAGCACCGATTAAGTTGATTTATACGAGAGAGGATGATATGACCCAAGGTACTTACAGACCGCCATACCGTTCGACTTATAAGGCTGGTTTAGACCAAGACAATAACCTCATTGCTTTTTCTGTAAAAGGAGTGGGTTTACCAGAAGGACCGGTTTTTCCTAATAGATTTCCTGCTGGTGCCGTTGATAATTATTTAGCAGAAAGTAAAATATCGCAAACCAATATTTCGACTGGTGCATGGCGTGCACCTAAATCTCATTTTACAGCCGGTGCTGAGCAGTCTTTTCTTGATGAAGTAGCAGAGTTGGCAGGAAAAGACCCAATAGATTTTAGGTTAGCACTTTTTGAGAAAGCGATTAATAATCCTGTAGGTGAGAAATATGAATACGATGCTAAAAGATATGCTGGGGTCTTAGAGTTAGTCAAGGAAAAGGCAAACTGGGGGACTGAAGCATCAGGCGTTTACCGTGGAGTAGCCGCTTATTTCTGTCATAATTCTTACGTGGCACAGGTCATCGATGTGGTTATGGAAAACAATCAGCCGAAGGTTACCAAAGTATGGTGCGCAGTAGACTGTGGAATTGTGATCAACAAAGAAGGCGCAACCAATATTATTCAAGGCGGTGTGGTAGACGGAATTGGCCACGCACTATACAGCGAGCTAAAATTCGAAAAGGGTAGTCCAGTTCATAATAATTTCGGCTCGTATAAATTGATTAGACTTAATCAAGCTCCTCGTGAAATCGAAGTGTTTTTCGTTGAGAACGATATTTCTCCAACAGGCTTAGGAGAACCAGGACTTCCACCAGCTATTGGAGCACTTGCCAGCGCCTTGTACAAAGCGACAGGTACGAGACAGTATCATCAACCATTTAAAGGCCAAAGGCAAATGTCTCTGGGGTAGAGGTTAAAGGTTATTAAATTAATGAAACGTCATTTTTGTACGCTCAACAGAGGGGTCGAAGATGACGTTTTCGTTTTCAGACTTTATTCAGTCGCTCGGTTTTGCCGAGTGATAACTAGTCATTTTATTCACTTTGGTTCATTTATATTGTCTTTCTTTTCAGGAGAAGTAGACTTTATCCAACGAATCACAATTGAAAAAGACGGAGATAGAATCATTTCACACCAAACATGGGAACCACAAGAGCTAACCAAAGGAGAGCACTTAACTAGAGCAGAAGTTTTACCCATGATACCAATGGCCGATTGATATTGGTAACGTTATTTTCTTCAGATGACTTGAATGCAGCAACACAAAAGCTCGAAAACCAACGGAGCAGTAACTTTTACAGTGATAGGCACCTCGCTAACGAAGATGAAGTCTTTAACGAAGTATAAAATTAGAATTTACCTTTATCGGATGTCTTCGAGGGGGGCATTCAAAGAGGAGAGATACTCTTTTTGAAACAGCACTTTGGCCGCCTTGTTCAGTAACTGCACTTTATTATTCTCATTACAGCAGATCACAGCCACACTGACTTGTTCTACCAAAGTATGTAAGTAGAGATGATTGGATTCTTTTTCGTTGCTCAGGTCTTTCATTACCTGATTAATTTGATGAAAGGCATAATTCAATTCCTCTTTCTTTTGATAGGGGAAGTGGTTCCTGAAATCATGCTGTTTTATAGAGAGTAAGAAATAAACTAGTTCTCTTTTTGAACGCTCCACACAGCGCACCAAATTAAAGAGTAGAATGAGAAATACGAGAAGAACCCAAAGAGAAACTAACCAAAAATGTGTTTATGTTAGAATGTAAAATGAAGAATAGCCTAGCGTTAAGAGGCTAAGGATGTGAAGTACCACGTAAATACGGAAGTACTTTTGTCTTATTAGTCTTCTTTACTATAAAAAATAAGCAGCTTGAGTTTGGTCCTCAGCATTTTTTGGCACCCCCAACGTACACCAAAACGAATATTCATTGAAGCATCCTTTTCATAAGTGTACAGCGCGGTAATGGCTTTGTATCCGTCAATTTCAGTCTCTAAACTGGCCCGGTCGCTCGATCCAAAAACATACCTCGTTTGAGGGTCTCTTACGTCAAAATAGGGGATACAGTCAGTGAGTGAAATCAAATACATTCTTACGGTGGTACCTGCCTCAACATTGAGCCTGTACTCACCAGAATTCTCGGTACCCGCCACTTCGAAATTTAACGTGCCGAAAACCTTCCAGTTGAATTCGCTTTCAGATAGTTGACTCGCTTTAATCTCATCATGTATATCCATTAAACTACGCTGAGCGTTGGCTGAGAGGCTTAAAATGAGAAATAAACCTATAAATAAGAGAAGGCGCATTAAAGGAGGCTTGTTTATACTTAAGTAGATTTAGGAAAATTCAATTTAATACTTTAATCGTGAAGTCAGAGGCCATATTTAGTCATTTTTCGATACAAGGTACTTCTGCCAAGTCCTAACTCTTTGGCCGCTTGAGTTAAATTACCTCCCACTTTTCGAACGGCATTTTGGATAGTTACCTTCTCCATATCCTCTATGTTAAAGATCGGATCTGTTATTATTGGAGATTGATCATGCATTAAAAAGTCTTCTGGGATTAATACGGTTGAGTCGGCCATGATTACAGCCCTCTCTACAGCATGCCGCAACTCTCTTATATTGCCTGGCCAGCTGTAGGCAAGCAACTTGTTCAAAGTCGTTTCATTTAACCTCATTTTCTCTTTCTGATACTTTTTAGTGTAGATATTCAGAAAGTGTTTCGTCAGGGGACCGATGTCTTCTTTTCTATTCCTTAGTGCGGGTAATTTAATTTCTACCGTATTGATGCGGTAAAGCAAATCTTGTCGGAATTCGTTGACTTTAAGCATGTCGTATAGAGGCATGTTAGTCGCACAGATCAATCGAATATTTAAAGGGAGTGTTTTGTTTGATCCAACTCTGCTTATTTCTTTGAACTGTAGTGCCGTAAGTAGCTTAGCTTGAAGTGGTAATGTTAGGTTTCCTATTTCATCTAAGAATAAAGAACCGTTATTGGCAAACTCGAATCTGCCGGGTCTATCTTCTTGGGCATCCGTAAATGCACCTTTTACATGCCCAAATAATTCGGACTCAAAAAGGCTAGCAGAAATAGCACCGAGGTCGACCTTAATAAATTTCTTCTCCGCTCTTAATGACTGATAATGAATGGCACGGGCTATCAGTTCTTTTCCAGTGCCATTTTCACCCAATATTAAAACGTTAGCATCCGTTTTAGCCACTTTTTCTATGGCATTGAAAATTGGCTGCATGGCTGGACTTACAGAAATAATTTCATCAAATTCTCTTTGCTGATCCCTTAATAGAATCTTTTGCTCTGATTTTATCTGACTGAGTTCCTTGCGGCTTTTACTTAATTCAAAAACAGACTGTATGGTAGAGAGTAATTTTTCTTTCGGCCATGGCTTCACTAAAAAATCAACAGCACCTTCTTTCATGGCTTCTACAGCAATATCGATATCACCATAGGCGGTATTCATCAATACATGGGCGTGGGGGTCTTTCTTAAGTATCCTTTTTAATAATTTAATTCCTTCCTTACCACTTGTGAGGCCGTAAGAAAAATTCATGTCTAATACGATGACATCAAATTCGAATTGATTGAGATGAAAATCGAGCTTAGCAGGGTCTTTCTCAATAATCACAGTATTGAAATACTGTTTTAAGATCATGTTGGCTGTAAAAAGTACTCCCTGATCATCATCTAGTACTAAAACTTTCCCATCAACCTTAGACATGTATTTGTAATTTAAAGCCCATTATCAAAGCATACAAATGTATCATTCTGACACATGAATCCCGCCATCTTAGAGCGAAATAATTTCCTTATAGCATAGCAAACGTTAGGCGTTTATCTTTTCGGATAGTATGAGATATACTTTTAGATCCAATGCTGGATGGCAGTAAGCATAAATTGAGGTAATAAATCATGGAGCATCTACCAATTTATTATTCTAAATTTCGTCTTTACAAGGTATTATGGATTCAATAGAACTAATAGGGCTCTTAGGAGCTCTGCTCAGCAGTATTACTTTTATTCCCCAAGTAGTACGCACTTGGCAAATCAAAAGCGCTGGTGATTTGAGTATGGGAATGCTCCTGATTGTTTTTACAAGTACTATTGTATGGCTTATTTATGGGTTTGCACTCAATTTGTTGCCAGTGATTATTGCCAACGGAATTATCTTCTTGCTCAGTCTTATATTAATCTATTTCAAAATTAAATTCAAGCGCAATAAGCAATCGAGATCTTAAAGAAACATCTTTTGGAGCCCAGCCCAAAGCGATTTTTTAAGCTCGACCGTTGTGGCTATTTTTTCTAGGTCATCAGCCTTTAATAAGAATTTCTTTCCTTCTTGCTTTACCTCATAAAGTGAAGTGACCATATAGTCTAGTTTCTGCGATGCAAAAACGAGAACATGCCTGTGGTTATATTCATTAAGTACTGCGTCTATTTGCTCTTTTGAGGCTTCTTTGAGGTTGATAAGCAGTACATCATCCAAGCTGCGTTTCACAGAGGATAAAATTTTCAACAAAAATGCCTTTTTAGTCGCTTCTAAATGTGTTTGATCAGATTCAAAGAAAATGAGGCAATGTTTTAGATTATTACCTTCTGTGGGTAAAGGCTTTAAATAAACTGGAGGAACTTCCTTCACCTCTGTTTTAGTTTCGATAACTTCTTCTTTCGGCATTTCTGCCAACTGATTATCCATCTCCACAGGTTTTGACTCCTGAATGAGATAAATATCTTCGGTGATGAAATTGGCTAAAAAAGAGAGATCGTCTGACATAGTTTTAAATCGATAACAGAATTTAAGCATTCCCTGTGAAAGGGGGGACTATTGATTTAAGAAAAGGCTCTTCAACTCTGTTGCATCTTCAGGTTTCATTCTTTTGGCAAGTACCAGTCTTAATTGCCTTCTTCGCAGCGCTCCAGCAAATTGCTCTTTCTCTTCATCAGTTTCAGGAATTAATTCAGGCACATCAATTGGCCTTCCGCTTTGGTCTACAGCGACAAACGTGAAGTAGGCGCTATTACTCTTGAATTTTTTGCCAGTAGGGATGTTTTCAGCCCACACTTCGCAATAAACCTCCATAGAAGAATTAAAGGAACGTGTTACATTAGATGTGAGCGTAACCACATCTCCCAAGGCTATTGGTTTACCAAAAGATATATTATCTGCCGAGGCGGTCACAACAATCCTGTTGGAGTGCTTTTGTGCTGCAATGGCGGTATTAATATCCATCCAATGCATCAGTTTTCCTCCCATTAAGTTATGCAACGTATTAGTATCGTTGGGGAGAACCAGTTCCGTCATAGTCACGGATGATTGTGAAGGTGTTTTTTGTTTTGTAGCCATAATAAATATATCAATGTAAAGCTAAGGCCGGTTTATTTAAGAAGTAAAGAATTCTCTGTTTTTTAATAAAAACAGAGAATCACATGTAAATATGGTAATGTATTATTGTTTATTTTCTCCAACCTTCTTTCCCAAGCAGGGGTACAAACTTGAAGCTATGAAAAACTTCTTTTCGCAATTTGTTTCCCTCTAGCCTTGTAAGCCTTAACATTTGTTGAGTCTTGGCATCTCCAACTGGAATCACCAAACAACCGTTCACTTTGAGCTGGTCTATCAATGCATCGGGTACAGTTGGTGCACCCGCAGTAACAATGATTTTATCGTAGGGGGCATGTTTTGGAAGGCCCAGTGAGCCATCACCTTGGAAGAAATTAGCTTGATAACCCATGTCTGGGAGAAAGAAACGTGTGCGTTCATAAAGGTTCTTTTGATACTCAATGGTATACACCTTTGCGCCAAGTTCCAACAAAACGATAGCTTGATAACCAGAGCCGGTTCCTATTTCTAATACCTTATCACCAGGCTTTATTTGAAGCAATTCACTTTGGAAAGCCACCGTATAAGGTTGACTGATGGTTTGGCCTTCGCCAATGGGAAAGGCTTTGTCTTGGTAAGCATGTTCAACCAATGCATTTTCAAAGAAGAAGTGCCTTGGGATTTTACCAATTGCTGCTAAAACCCGCTCATCTTTTATTCCTTTTTCACGGACTATCTTTAGCAATTGCCTGCGCATGCCTTTATGTCTATAACTATCTTCCATTATGCCCTAAGGCGCGTATGATGTAAAAAAAATGAATAGGAGAGATTTTAATCTTTAGCCAACGACTACAAGGTAGTAGTTCTTTTTGCCTTTTTGAACCAAGAAGTATTTGCTTTGCAGCAATTCAATGGCTGGTGGACTGTCTAAGCTTTCCACTTTTACTTTGTTGATGGCAACACCACCGCCTTGCAGCATTCTGCGCGCTTCTCCTTTCGATGTGAAAATTTGATCTTTGGTAGTCACCGAAAGTAGATCAATTAGATTTTCAGTGCCTTCGAATTCAGCCTTACTTATTTCCACTTGAGGAACTCCTTCGAAAACCGAAAGTAATGTGTCTTCGTCTAAAGAGGCTAGATCTTCTGTAGTCGATTTCCCAAATAGAATGTTCGAAGCTTTGATTGCTGTGGCTAAATCTTCTTCAGAGTGTACTCTCTTGGTGATATCTTCGGCCAAAGCGCTTTGTAGAATCCTGCGGTGAGGTGCTTCTGCATGTTCCTTTTCCAAACTTTCGATTTCTGATTTATCAAGTAGCGTGAAGATTCTAATAAAAGTAGAAGCATCTTCATCAGAAGTATTGAGCCAATATTGGTAAAATTTATAAGGAGATGTCTTTTTTGGATCTAACCATACGTTCCCGCCTTCTGACTTGCCAAATTTAGTCCCATCAGCCTTTTTTATGAGAGGCGCAGTCATGGCGAAAGCTTCTCCTTGCACTTTGCGCCTGATCAGCTCTGTCCCCGTAACGATATTACCCCATTGATCGGAGCCTCCCATTTGAATTTTACAATTCTTATGCTCGTAGAGGTGCAGAAAATCGTAACCTTGAACTAATTGATAAGTGAACTCGGTGAAAGACATTCCACTTTCTAGCCTGTTTTTTACTGAGTCTTTCGACATCATATAATTGACAGTAATATGTTTTCCTACATCACGAATAAAGTCTAAGAAACTAAAGTCCTTAAACCAGTCGTAGTTATTGACGATCTCTGCAGAGTTTTCTCCACAGTTGAAATCAAGAAACTGCTTTAATTGCTTTTTCTGTCCTTCGAGGTTATGGTTCAAATCTTCTTCTGATAGCAGTGGACGTTCTGCAGATTTCCCAGAAGGATCTCCGACCATACCGGTGGCTCCACCGACAAGTGCAATTGGTTTGTGACCAGCATTTTGTAGATGAACCAAAAGCATAACAGGCACGAGGTTTCCAATGTGAAGAGAATCAGCAGTTGGGTCAAAACCTACATAACCAGCGGTTATTTCTTTGTCCAATTGTTCTTCTGTACCAGGCATAATATCGTGTATCATACCTCGCCATTGTAGTTCTTTGATTAGTTCACTCATGTGTAAATTTCGAAATCCGAGTGCAAATATAGGCTTAGAAAGGAGAGGGGGAAAGTATAAAAGCTAAAAGGCTTGTCTTACCATGCAACAGACCCGTATTTATCATTTTTGTCAATGGCAGGAGCTGTCTTTTCAAAGACGTCTTGATTCGAGACTGAAGGTGCAGTGGTAATGGGTTGTGGAATTTCTATTTCTTTACCCACATGTACTTTTCCATTTAATTCAGCGCCTTTCTCAATCGTAAGCTCTTTGGCATAAATTTCACCATAAATCCTTGCCTTGGCGGTGATGTTTATAGCACCACTAGAAATTACTTCGCCTTTGACAAAGCCTTCAATTGTAATGTCTGTTCCTTTTAAATTTCCACCAATCTCACCAAGTGCTCCGATGATAATCTTTTCATCAGACAACAAATCTCCCGTGATGTGGCCATCTACACGAATACTTTGTTTGGACTTTAAATTACCAACGATAATTGTGCCTTCCTTGATTTGAGTAATGTGTGTAGATGGAGTCAATGTTGCCATATAATGCTAAAAATTAATATTCAGAAGGAATTGACGATGATTGGACGTCATTGTTGTTATCATCAAATATTGCAACAACAGTTGTCGCGTTTCCTATATCAAGGCCAACAGCAGTACTTTTCACCCCACCATTCAATTGAGCGGAATTAATGCAATAACCTCTACTTGCTAACGTTTGTGGCTCATGTGCAATTTCCAAATCTAAAATGTCTTTGAATTCTTCCTTGAAGCAATCGATTAAGGCCGTGTAGGTTGCGCCCCCCCCAGCCAAATACATGGTTTGGCTAGCAGTAAAATCATTGTCATTAAAGGCTTTCCGCATGGCTGGTGAAATAACGTCTTCATAGTATTGCTTTAATACTCTGTCGCGAATACCACGGATGTCGATTCTTTTTCTATTCAAGAAAATCACTCCTTTTTGGAAGGCTGCGTCTATTTGATGCTCAGTTTTAAGCTCAAGATAATGCTCTTTACCTAATTCCTTTTCTAATAAGTTTACAGCATAACGCAAACCATAAGTTGATAAAGAAGTCCTTTGAACAATACCCCCTTCAGTACTTAAAAGACCCTCGAGGGTACCATAACCAAGACTCATGATAAAGAAATTCCCCTGTACTTTCATTACGCCTCTTCGAATAGCAATGGTACAGCCAATAACTTCTGGAATGACCTGAACATTGTCTATTTCAACTTGCACGTTCTTCTTTACTCCACCGCCAAATGTTGCGGCATCATACTCTACTATATGTTGTCCACTAATAGAAGCAGCGGCTTTCTCTTTGTACAATTGAAAGGTAGAGAATGGAAAACCTGTTGTGATTGTAATCGGGTTTCCAAGTTTTTGGTTGGCAATTAAAAGTGCGGCCTTCAATAGAATGTTATAATCTAACTCTTCAGGTGCACTGTTAATGTTTTTATGAGGAGAGATGCCTTCAGTTAATGCGAGATTTCCAATGACATAACCTTCACCATTATGAAAAATTTTAAGGCCATTGATAAGGTCTGGCGATACGTTTTTTAAGTCAGTGTTATTACCTTCAAAGACGCTTGGGAATGTATAGGTTTTAAACATAGTTCTAATTTTGATCTGGAAATTATTCTAGGCAGTGGAAACAAAAGCAATTATACGATTTAATCCCTTTTCAAAGGGCCTATTTCTTATAAATTGCTGTAATGTGTTAATTTTTTTTTGATTTAAAAACCTTACTTATGCGACTGGCCAATCACTAAAGCAATCTTATTGTTAGCTTCATTTACCGCCATTCGGGTAATACCCCCCTTGGCCATGGCGCCTAGATCGGTGACTTCTCTCCAGTTAGAATCGTACTCAGGGTTGAAGGTGAGCACTTTAGTCCCTACACTGGTGATGAATGTTCCTTCTTGGGTTACTAGCCAGTCACTAGCATTTGCAGGCTTTTTAACAATGAGCTCGAATTTACCAGTCCTAAAAACTTTGTATATATTTATTTGACCAGTTTCTTCCGTACGCTCAAACACAAAATTGGGTGTTTGGGGTAAGGCTTTAATCGTTCTTCCAACATTGCTGGTAATGATCTTGTCATTTCTTTCTTTGACATCAGTCAATAAAAGTGTTGAAGGGCTACCTAAAATATACATGAGCACATGATCATCGCTCCATGCGTGATATCCAACAGGGGCAAGATTATCAAAGGTAACCGATGGCGGAGTTTTACCGACCAGATGAAAATACCACAAGCGCTGAGAGCCGTCTTGCTCTGCTCTTACCGCAGCAAATGTGTCATATCCTGGAACAAGGACCGGAGAGTATTCGCTCTCCTGAGTATTAGTTACATTTTTTTTTACCCCATCAATCAGATCGAGTAACATGATGTCGTTTTGACCATTATTATATTCAGAATAAAGTAGATAGTCATCTCGGTAAAAAGTAGGTTGGTTATCATAACCAGTTCTTTGAGTTACATTCTTTCCTTTATCGATCGAAATTTTTCCTTTTTTCTCTTTCAGATCAAAAACAAAAATATCGGAATTCGGAGGAGATGTTTGTGCTAATGCACTTACTGACAAAAGACAAATGCTAAAAACTAAACTTGTTAGTTGCTTCATATCGGTGTGATTAATCCAAATGTCAATGTATCAAACTAAGATTAGATGACAAAGTGAAATCATTTTGGCTAGTCGTTGTGTTAGCATTAAAAATAGCATAATGATTTACGACAAGACCACATTAGACGATTTAAGGTTAGAGGGCGATGTACTCGCAGATAAGGCTGTAAGTAGTTATTTTCCTTCCCGAAAGGCAGAACTCCAAATAATTTTAGACGGGCTAGAGATCAATAGTTCAAAACTACCTAGTACGGTTTCTGATGATTTTAAACACTTGTATAATTCGGTTCTTAAGCCATTAAATGATTTAGAAGAAGAAAAAGTGGCCAAAGGGCATGATTTTTTCTCAAAGAACGCATCTGATATCATGCTGCTTTTAGGTTTTCTTTCTTTACCATACTGTTACGCTGCCGCTAAAGGAGCGCAGGTACTTGGTCGGTCTAATCGCATCATTGCCGAGCCAGGCAAGCGTTTGCTCGAAACTGCAGAGTTTGTTTTCGACATAACCCAACCAAAGGCATTTGAACCAAGAGGAAAAGGCTTCATTAGCATATTGAAAGTCCGTTTGATTCATGCTGTCATTAGATGGTACGTTACGAATAGTGGCACTTGGGATCAAGACCAACTTGGAGTCCCTGTCAATCAAGAGGATATGGCCGGAACGAACCTGTCTTTCTCTCTTATTCCTGTGAGAGGTATGAGAAAAATAGGGATTAATATTTTACCAAAAGAGTCTGACGCCTACATTCAATTCTGGAATTTCATAGGCAGTCGCCTAGGGTTGAATGATTTATTACTCCCTAAGAATAATAAGGAATGTTATGTGCTTGAGAAAAGGATTAGAGAAAGGCATTTTGAAAGTTCAGCGATAGGGAAAGAGCTCACCGCATCGCTGCTTAAGTATTTTGAATCAGTCACGGTTAACTCACCAATAGAGGGAAAATCGAAAGCCTTTGTTCAATACATGTTGGGCGATCAGATTTCTGACTTATTGGGCATTAAAGTAGATCAGGTTTCTCGTTTAAGTTTTAGGCCTTTCCCAGAGTTAATGAAAGTCAAAAATGTATTACTCAGAAAAGACGATAATTATCTTTCGGCCTTTACTCAGTTTAAGGCAAGAAGTGGTGAAATGACGGATGAATCTATTGAATTGGTTCTCCCTAAAGGCATCCAATAGAAGTGTATTTTTATTTAAAGCTCTAAAATCGATGGCCATCGGTTTTATTTAGAATAAATCTTATTTAGCTATCCTTTTGATTTATAAAGGGTTGATGTTTTTGTAAGTCTACCACTTATAAAAACATTGGCTTTTGTGAGGCGGTATTTTGGTTGAAATCATTAAATTTTGAATTCAATTCAAATCAACTTTATGCAAGTTATAGAATCCTCTAAAGTTTATGATGTCGTCATTGTAGGCTCAGGAGCTGGTGGCGGCATGGCGACTAAAATTCTCTCAGAAGCTGGCTTTGACGTGGCAGTGATGGAGGCAGGGCCTTTTTTCGATCCTGCTTTAGATGAGTATCGTACCCAACTGAGGTGGCCATGGGAATCTCCTAGGCGTGGCGCGAGTTCCGACCGAAGATCTTTTGGCGATTTTGATGCTGCATATGGTGGATGGAACATTGCTGGTGAGCCGTATACTACAGCGCCAGGGACTAAATTCTCTTGGTTCAGGTCTAGAATGCTGGGCGGTAGAACGAACCACTGGGGGAGGATTTCATTGCGTTTTGGACCACTAGACTTTAAAAGAAAGAGTTTCGATGGCCTAGGAGATAATTGGCCTATTGGCTATGATGATGTAAAACCTTACTACGATAAGGTCGACAAACTCATCGGTGTATTTGGCTCTAAAGAAAATATTCAAAATGAACCTGATGGTTTTTTCCTTCCTCCGCCAAAACCTCGACTGCATGAATTACATTATATCAACGCAGCAAGAAAAGCTGGAATTCCTGTAATTCCTTCCAGGCTTTCTATACTGACCAAAAGGATTAATAATCAAAGAGGTAGTTGCTTTTATTGTGGGCAATGCAATAGAGGCTGCTCTGCTTATGCTGACTTTTCTTCTGGAACATGTTTGATTTTTCCTGCGCAGAAGAATGGAGGGAAGGTGCAACTATTTACTGATTCAATGGTGAGAGAAGTCACCACCAACAAAGAAGGCAAAGCGACAGGGGTTACTTACATTAATAAGTTAGATAGAAAGGAATATCACCTGAAGGCTAAAATTGTTGTGATGGCGGCCTCGGCATGTTCTACTGCCAGAATTCTATTGAACTCAAAAAGCCCTGTTCATCAAGATGGACTAGGCAATAGCAGCGGATTGGTAGGTAAATACTTGCATGATTCTACTGGCGCCAGCCGATCTGTCTTTATCCCTAAACTTATGGACCGAAAAATCTATAATGAAGATGGCGTAGGAGGAATGCATGTGTATACGCCTTGGTGGCTGAACGATAAGAAATTAGATTTCCCTCGAGGATATCATATTGAAGTTTGGGGTGGAATGGGAATGCCAAATTATGGCTTCGGTTTCAATCCAAATAGTTTAAACGAAGTAGTTGGAGGTGATATTGGTGGGTATGGTGAAGTCCTTCGACATGACATTAGGAAATACTATGGGGCAGTTTTGGGGATTTCGGGAAGAGGCGAAAGCGTGCCGCAGCGCGATAATTTTTGCGAGATAGATAATGATGTGGTCGATGAGTTTGGCATCCCAGTATTGAAATTCAATTACCAATGGACGAAATATGAAGTAAGACAAGCCAAACACATGCAAGATACTTTCGAGCAAGTGTTAAGTGCGACAGGAGGTATATTATTAGGAGACAAGCCAGGCGCAGACCAAGATTACGGCTTAACTTCTCCCGGGCAAATTATTCATGAAGTCGGAACGACCCGAATGGGAGATGATAAACAGGATTCTGTGACCAATAAATTCAATCAGCTCCATGATTGTGATAACGTATTTGTGATGGATGCTGGGACATTCGTTTCTCAAGCAGATAAAAACCCCACCTGGACTATTCTGGCTTTGGCTTGGAGAGCCTCTGATTATTTAATAGAACAAGTAAAACAAAGAAAAATTTAATCTCATGGATAGACGTGATTCTTTAAAATCCCTATTAGTGGGTACAGTGGTTGGTGGATTATTGGTGACTGGTTGCGCACCAGACAGCAAGATAGAAATCCCTGAAAAACCCCAACTGCCAGGTTATGGTAGAAATGAAAACGAAAAACTCCATGATCAAGAGGTGCTGGCAGAAAGCTTCCTCAATGAACATGAGCTAGAAACTGTTGCTATTTTATGTGATTTAATTTTACCCGCCAATGCAGACTTTGGTGCGGCCAGTGACGCAGGTGTAGTTGATTTCATTGAGTTTATTGTAAAAGATATGCCAAATCAGCAACTACCCATTAGAGGTGGCTTGGCTTGGTTAGATTCTCACAGTAACAAGCTATACAACTTGGAATTCAAGAAGTTAACGATTGATCAGCAAAAAGCGATTTGTGATACAATCGCTTTCCCAGGTAAGACAGCACCAACATTAATGCATGGAGAAAGATTCTTTACCAGAATGCGTAACCTTACACTTACGGGTTATTACACTTCACAAATGGGCGTAAAAGATTTAGGTTATAAAGGCAATAGCCCTGGTGTTTGGGATGGTGTGCCTGATGAGATTTTGAAAGAGCAAGGTCTAGAATATGATTCAGAGTGGTTGGCTAAATGTGTCGATCAAACCAATAGAATGGACATTGCGACTTGGGATGATAACGGAAATCTATTAACATGATCAAGATAAAACGAAGTGGATTATTTCTGCTGTTCATTTTGGCTATGGCTTCTAGCTGTAGCCCAAAAGTGGCCGAAAAGTTAAGTCTAGAAGAATACGAGTCATTGATGGCGGATAAGAAAAAACTGCAATTGATAGATGTTCGAACGCCTCAGGAGTTTGAGGCAGGCCATATTCTCAATGCTGTAATGATCGATTTTAAAGCGGCAGATTTTAGAACGCAGGTTAAAAATTTGAAAAAGCGAAAGCCAATAGCTGTCTATTGTAAATCGGGGAATCGAAGTGGTCAGGCATTTGCCATTCTTCAAGAAATGGGTTTCAGAAAAATCTATGATTTAGAAGGTGGAATAACCGCTTGGATAGAGGCAGAGAAAAAGATAAAAAAGTAAATCCAAAAGCCTGAAAGGGTTTTTTGAAGCCTAATTCAGTATGAATACCACAATAGCTTACTTTGTGAAGTTAATGAGGTTGTTCCAAGAAGAAAATAAAACATGAATTGAGAGGTAGCTCTCTCCCGCAACCCAATAAGAAAATAAAACATGAATTGGGACATGGCTTTAGCCCGTCACGAATCAAGTCATTCTAGTCTTTTCGGCTTTAGCCAAAACAATGGCTTAGGCATAGGGTGAGTAGTCAATTCAAATAATCGTCTTCATTCACATTTCAATTGATAAATAAAACATGAATTGGGAGGTGGCTTTCTCCCGCAACTCAATAAGAAAACAAAATATGAATTGGG
>JBLIES010000059.1:0-16650 GCA_047633135.1 Roseivirga sp. | reverse complement strand
ACGAAAAGACACACACTAAAAAAAGACCCCCAAATCCTGAAAGGTGTATTCCCCGAGGATTGCACAAGTCCATAGAACTCATGAAGTGTAAAAGCTAAAATGATAAGGAAAATAGCACCAAAAGTCCAAGGGCTAAACACTATTCCAGAAATTACAAGGGCTACTCCTATGATGGCAGAAATAATACGTAATAAGAGGTTACTCATGAATTAAGCGAATTCTAAATCACCGATAATTTTTAAGGCCTGCATAGCATTATCATTTTCTACTTTCACCTCAATACTTCCAAAATGGTACGATGAATCCTGTTGGTTAAGTATAATGGCGTCTATTTCTGACTCATTTAAAACAGCTTTCACTATTTCTGCCTGATGCGCTATACTTGTTTTGAATACAGATTGCCAATTACTCATGGTGTAGATTTTGCCTTAAGGTAGTAATTTCTAAACAGGAATAAGAGTACCGAACAAACCAAGAGTCCGCCAATTGAATATTCAATTGGCATAGTTTCCGGATCATCAGGATCAACTTCAATGATTTCTAATTGAAACAAATAAGCTACAGTCAGTGAAATACCATTGTTAGCAATATGAGCGATGATTGGATACCATAGATTACCCGACCAAACGTACAAATAACCAAATAGAGCTCCCAAGGCCATTCTTGGGAAGAGTCCATAAAACTGAAGGTGGATGGCAGAAAAAATAAAGGCGGAGGCCCATATGGCAATATGGGTATTTTTAGTCCAGCGGTGAAGGCTGTTTTGGAGTAAACCTCTGAACAATAATTCCTCACCAATTCCTGGTATCACCGCCACTACAATAAATGCTAAAGCAAAGGCACCAAAGCTGTTGAAAGTAGTGAACAGTTTTGTTGTTTCAGCCATAGACTGTTCTAGCTCTTTGGCCCATTCTTCAAAACCAGACATGAATTCTGGTAAATTAATGTTTGCATTCCATTCGATGATGTAACCATTGACAAGAATAAACGCTACTGTTGAAAATAGAGCAAGTAAGAAGGGTATTGGCTCTACCTTACTCTCGTTAAAAAAAGAGCCCAAAGGTTTCTTCGCTAGCTGCTTCATGTAAAACCAAGGCACAGCAATAGTGAAAACTATAGTGTATAATGATTGTGAGATAAGCAGCTGGGCTTGAGAGATGTTCTCATACAATGCATTTGGATCAGATAATAATTCGACCCCTCCACCATTAGCCACAATAAATATCAACATGACAATGCCTGCAACAAACTGGCCAATGAAGAACCCTGCAACTAGCAAACCCAATATCACCCAAAAGCTTGTTGCAGCGGATGATTCAATCGTGGTAATCACTGCCACTTTTTCCATGCTTTTGGATTCTAGTCCATTTTCAGGATCAATCTTTACAACTTCTTGCTTTTCCCAGGTTCTAGTTCTTTTTGATTGCAAGGAAACGTCAATGCCATTATCTATTCTCGCCATAATGCCATAAATTTACGTGATTTTTCGGAAGACACATGGTTAAAATTGGGAACATAGAAGTTGGTGAATTTCCGCTGTTGTTAGCGCCTATGGAGGATGTAAGTGATCCGCCATTCAGGGCAGTATGCAAAGCAAACGGAGCGGATTTAATGTATACAGAGTTTATTTCTTCTGAAGGCTTGATCCGCAACGCGGAAAAGAGCGTTCAGAAATTGGATATTTATGACTACGAGCGCCCGATTGGCATTCAGATCTTTGGTGATAAAATTGCTTCCATGCGAGAGGCAGCTGCCATCGCTGAAGCGGCTCAGCCAGAAATGGTAGACATAAACTATGGTTGCCCTGTCAAAAAGGTAGCCTGCAAAGGTGCTGGTGCTGGTATACTCTTAGATTTGCCTAAAATGCAGTCTATGGCTGGAGAAATTGTGAAGCAAGTAAGTCTACCTGTGACTGTAAAAACACGATTGGGTTGGGATGATTCTACCATCAAGATATTAGAAGTCGCAAAACGGCTTCAAGATGTTGGGGTTCAAGCGCTGACAATTCATGGCCGAACACGAGCACAGATGTATAAAGGCCAAGCAGATTGGACTAAAATCGCTGAAGTTAAAAACCATCCTGATATTCACATACCAATATTTGGTAATGGAGATGTTGACTCGCCAGAGAAGGCCTTAGAATATAGAAATAAGTACGAGGTAGATGGAATAATGATTGGTAGAGCGGCCATCGGCAATCCATGGATTTTTAATGAAATTAAACACTTCATGAAAACAGGTGAGCATTTACCTGCCCCCACCATGGAAGACCGTGTTGCTACCGCCAAAAAGCATCTTCAATTTTCATTAGAATGGAAAAACGAGCTTCAAGGGATTTTCGAAATGCGTAGGCACTACACCAATTACTTTAGGGGAATACCTAACTTCAAACCTTTTAGAACTCGATTAGTTGAATCTGAAAATCCGATTGAGCTATTCGAAATTTTAGATGAAATCTCTTCAGAATTCTCTGAGCTGTATGCAATAGCTTGATGAAAAACACCAATGTGCTTGCATGGATATTACTGATCGCTCTGGCCCTTATTTGGGGCAGTTCTTTCATCTTAATTAAACGTGGACTGGTCGTATTTAGCGCTGGGGAGGTGGGAGCAATCCGCATACTGACGGCCTGCTTGTTTACGCTTCCTTTTTCGCTTCCCAAAGTTAGAAAGCTAAGTTTTAGACACCTCAAGCTATTGTTTATTATTGGGTTGGTCGGAACTTTTATCCCCGCTTTTCTATTCGCTATTGGCCAAACGCAATTGCCAAGTGGAATTACTGGCGCTTTAAATGGGCTTACTCCCATTTCTGTTTTGATCATTGGAGTGATATTTTTCAAACAACATATCACACGAATCAAAATTATTGGGTTACTCGTGGCGTTTGTCGGCACCATTGTACTGCTTACTGCTGGTGGAACTGGAGGATTTGCTGGGATTAATTTATATGCTCTTTTTATTGTTTTGGCCACCATTTGTTACGGAACCAATTTGAATGTGATTAAGCACTACTTGGCAGACTTAAAGCCTTTAGTCATTACGGCCGTTAGTATTTTGTTCATGGGGCCTTTAGCGGGTGTATATCTTTTGCTTTTTACCGATTTCTCAGTCACCCTAGCGACCGTGGATGGCGCCACCTTGGCGCTTGGTTACATAACGCTATTGGGTGTTTTAGGTACTGCTATGGCGCTCGTTCTCTTTAATAAGTTGGTGCAAATCACTACCCCTCTTTTTGCGAGTACAGTTACGTATCTAATTCCTATTGTGGCGATGGTGTGGGCCTTTTTTGATGGAGAGTTGATCGTGAGAGGTCAGCTGCTTGGAATGCTTGCTATTTTTATGGGGGTTTATATTACCAATAAGAAGAAAGCTATTTCAAAGTAAACCGAGAAAAAATTAAATAATGATCAGAAGGGTATAATCCTTTCTTTTCAAATCGATCAATTCCAGATTCGGTTAATGTGAAACCATCGCTTCTTCTATAAAAAATATAGTCAATTCTAGGGCAGTTGCGCCCTCCATGAAAACTGTGGTAGGTGCATCCTTCTAATTCCACACCCTTATAGCTGTCTGCATAATCGTTAGTGATCATGTCGATAATGATGTCTTTAGGTGCAGCGTTGAAATCACCTGCCAATATGGTTGGGTATTGTTCTTTGTAATTTGATAATTTTTCAAGAATCAGCTCAATGCTATTCAGTCGCGATGATTCAGACCTATAATCCAAGAGTGTATTTAGAATTCTGAGTCTCTTTTTGGTTTGTTTATTTTCTAATACCACCATGGTAGATATTCTTGGTAGCGTATTGCCCCATCCTTTTGTTGCGGGAGTATCGGGAGTCTCTGAAAGCCAAAAGGTTTCATCCGCTATCAGCTTCCAGTTTTTCTTACTGAACAGAATGGCATTTGCTTTTCCATCCCCATTCTCTAAGCCTTGCGTGCGGTAGACAACCTCTAACCCATCCACTTTTTTAGTGATATCGTTTATTTGGGTTTCATTCACTTCTTGAAGGCAAATAATCCCGTCTTTGTAAGTCTCTAAATTATCAGTGACTCTGCTCCTTCTTACTTTCCATACATTTTCTAAATCTGCTGGTGTACCGTAAAGTACATTTAAAGACGCAACCAAAATTTCATTTGACTGATATGCTTTCGCACTAAAAAAAGCGCAGGAGACAAGTATAAAAATGATAAATGGCTTCATTTCCTAAAAGTGCCTTAAAAGAATGAAGGGAAAAAATTTTATACTTAAAAAATAAAAAGTCTTATAATTCATGACTAATCAATTATAAGACTTTAATCCTTGAGCGCTAGATTGAATATTTGTAAATCTACTTTATCAATTCTTGTATTGGTTGGCCAGTAGCGCCATTGGGTAGTCGCATATTTAGAATCATGCTTATGGTAGGAGCGATATCAGTGATGTGAATCTGTCGTACGGATTGCCCTGATTTTACTCCCCAACCATAGAATAAGATTGGAATGTGCGTGTCGTAAGTCCAAGGATTGCCGTGGCCAGTGCCTTTGCTTCCGCCTGTTTGCCAAGCGGGGTCTAATACTATTACTACATCTCCAGATTCTTTAGTGTGATAGGCATTTTGAATAAGGTGTTTAACCCCAGCGCTAAAGTCATTTCTGACAAGATCTCTAGCCGTTAGAGCGATGTGAACCCCTTCCTGCTTCATCATTTGCTCAGCGATAAAGATTTGCATTTCATACAGGTCAATTTTATTTTCTGTAATAAGGTCGTGGTCTAAGTGAATGATTTTTGAGAATGATTCAATCCATTCTTGATTACCAAATTTCTCATTAAGTGCTTTTGTTACGACTTTAGACATTGCTCCTAGGTTGGCATTATCAGCTCTAAAACCATCGTTTTTCATTCGTATAGAGTTCTCTGCTACGGCATGATCTGCCGATAAAAAGACAGTGTATTGACCTTTACCAACTCCTGCGTCTAGCGTTTCAAATAACTTAGCAAGTTCTCTATCTAGTCTTATATAGAGGTCTTCTACCTCTTTTGACTGAGGGCCAAAATTATGACCTACATAATCCGTACTGGAATAACTAATGGCTAAGAAATCTGGAATATCGTCTTGACCAAGCTGTTCACCATCAATAGCCGCTTGGGCCAAATCTGTAAGAATAGAATTACCATATGGCGTGTTTGGTAGTAGAGAGTAGTTTCTATTGGTAGTTCTTAATTCTTTGAGATTATAGGGAAAAGTGGGAGTCTCTTTACCCGTGAATCCTCTTTCGTATGCCGAATCATCAGGCCCACTTGCCGTGTACTTTTCTTCTGGTAAGGTAAGATCCCAAGTCATGTCTAAATACGCATCCGCTTTTTTCTGACCATTGAAGTTTTTTAACCAAGTAGGCAAATCTTCCATATAATAATCTGAGGTCATAAACTCTCCAGTACTTGAGTCATACCAATAAGAGCCATCAGATAAGTGACCACCCGGTAAGGCAGATCCTCTATCCTTGATGGACATGGCGATTACCTTGCCTTTCTTTTGTGTATAGATTTTGAGTTCATCTGTAATTGTTGAAGAATAAAGGTTTCTGGGTGATATTTGACCCGAACGCGTAGAGCCGCCAACAGCGCTTGCAGCTGTGTCTTCGGCACAATAAACACTCCTTTTTAATAGCCTGCTGTACCAATTGTTCTCTATAATGCCGTGAACAGAAGGTGTCGTACCTGTGTAAATAGATGCGTGTCCGGGACCAGTGCTGGTAGAGGAATAATTGTAATGAGCGTTTCTAGCCATAAAGCCTTCCTCTACCAATCGTTTAAAGCCACCTTCTCCAAAGTTGCTGTAATACCTGGTGATGTATTCTTGCTTCATTTGGTCAACGACTATGCCGACTACCAATTTGGGCTTTTCCGTAATCGATTGGGCAGCGCAATTAAGAGAGACTAGAATGGCGATTGTCAACAAAAAGTATTTTGATGTTTTCATTATTGATAGTTTCAATTGAGTGAGCAAGCTATTTTAAAATACTCGTCTTGTCGAAAGGTTTGTGTAAAGAGTTTGTTACCATTTTTATCATAGTAGAGCACCACATAGATATTAGCCTCTTTGACTATTTTTACGGCAAAATAAATGGGGTGTTCTGAAGTGCCTAGAATATAAATTTGATCATAGGTTGCGGTAACGACTTCTCCCTTTACACTGCTGTAAATACCCTTACCATTGCTGGTTGTAATCAGTAATACCTTTTCTTCTGCTTCTTTTTTAATGAATTCGAACTCAAAAATACCTTCTTTCAATAATGCCTCATCTTTTATCTGATGTAAAAACCATTCACCTTCAATACGTGCTAGAGCGACACTTTCGGTAAAAAACCGCACTTCATCATATTCAAATGCGCTAAGCTGTTTGTTCTCATTATTGATAAACCCTTTGCCTTTACCTCTTGTCGCCACCAAAACGGTATCGCTGTAAGCGTCTATGATCTTATCATAACTGGGAGCGATACTGATTCCTTTCGCAGTGTTGATTACACCTACTTTGCCTTTGTCTAAAATACTAACATAGCCATTTACATTACTTCCAATGGCATCGTATATGAACTTGAGCACGTAATTCCCGGTACTATCCGCCAAGGCTGCATTCCGTTTTTGTAACCTTAGAAGATTAGGGTTAAGCGCTATTACTTCTTCATATGTGTTCGATAGAATTTCTCGACCATAGCTATTGTATATTTTTCTTTCCTTTTTAGGCCCCGTGAGCATTAAAAAATCAAATGCAGCCTTTTCCCCTGAGCTCACGTAACTTTGAGGTAAGAGCAGCTTTGGTTCCCAACCCTTCTCAAGGGTTATTTGCTTACCATTGGGAAATTGAGCAATCGTACTTTTACCTTTTTTGAGCATGGCAAGATTCTCACCCCAAAGGCCAAGGCTGTCATAATTAGTGCTCGGAGGTGTGTTCCCAGATTGATCAATTAAAATCCATTGATTGTTTTGTTTTACGCCTAACCATCGATCATTCTCAATTGCTTTTTGAAAAGTAAAGGACTTGATAGCGCGGTTATTTTTATGGTTTATTGTGATGCCATCTTTTGATCTTATTTGCCAGCCATACTCTTTAGGGTAAATCTCGTGCTCATCAAAAGGAATCAGTAGGTTAAGGTCTGCATCAAAAAGAGCCTCTTGATTATTTCTGGTGGCTAAGATTTTGCCTATTACGCTTAACTCTATTTCGTCAAACTTAAAATCGGGCCTAATAATCTCGCCATCTATGGCTGGAAAAAGGGCCTCAGATTTGACTAAAGCGATACCGTCTTCTTTTTGAAGTAGAATAAATTGACCAAGCGTATCAATTAGTGTAAATTCAGGTTCAAAAATTGGTCGTTTATTGATGGTGGTCAACCCATAAAATCCGTTCTTTTTGGTTCGAATAAAATGTTGATTAATGATAGTAATGTCCTCTAAGTACTGGTTGATTATTACTTCTCCTGATTTATGAATCAGTTGCTTTCCTAATTCACTTTGGATGGAGATATAACCATAGCCTAAATCTTCTACCGAGGCAAAGGTACCTTCAAAGATTAAGCTCCCGTTTCTTGAGAGAATTTGACTTTTCTCTCCCTTTTTACCGATTACAAAATCGTTGATCTGAGCTTCACATTTGCAATCTGTGGCTATACTGTCGAATGCTGACTTGATAATAGTTTTCCCTTCTTCATTGGCGAAATTGATGAATCCATCTTCCAATTTTGGAATTAAATACCCTGATGAGAGGCTCGCAATGTTTTTTAATGAGTCAATGCCTGCTTCTACCTTAAATTGAGCGAAAAAGTCTTGATTAGGGTATTTTTGTTTAAAGAGATGATAGAGCCGTGACATTGACTTTTTTAGTAATTTGTCATCGGGATATGCCCTTAGAAAGTCAGTGTAAGCTTCGATTGAATTCACCGCTGTTTTTATTTCATAGATCTTTTTAACGATTAAATCTCGATATGGAGTTTCGGGATGTTGATTTAAAAAAGTAGTCAAGGATTTAAGCTTACCATCGGCCGTTCGATCTTCGTAGAGTAATTTTTCGTAGTCGTACTTCGCATTCGTAAAGTCTTTCGACCTTGGGTATTCTTGAATAAAAGATAGGTATGATTGCCATGTGTTCTTTCTAGAAGCGTCTTCAAAGGCAATTCGATCTCTCAATTCGATTGCCTCAATAATTTGCTTCGAATCGACATGGGTTTTTAAAAACCAATTGTAGTCGGCAATGGTATGCTTTGATTTTATTACTTCAAATTTCAGCGCATTAATCCGGTCTTTCAGTATTTCTAGTGATGCTGAATCAACATCAACTTCTTTGAGAGAAGCCAAATCTTTTGGGTCCGTAACCTCTTTTAAGTTGCCAATTCCTCGATTAATAAAAAGAAAGGCAGTATCGATATTGAATCTTTTGAAGGCAGTATCCACAAAAAGGGTAGCATAAAGATAGTTTGCCGCGGGGTTCAGCTGATCCTTTTCCAATGACTTATCGAGCAATTCTACAGTTTTTTCAATATCACCTTTTTCATAAAGTCTAAAGGCACGCTTGGGCACCTCTAAACTTAGCAGAGCGAGTAAAATAAAACCGAAACTGAGTTGGGTACGTTTAATCATTAAATATAGACAGTTGTAAAAATAACAAACCTACACGCAAATCATTTAGTTTGTTGTGTGTGTTAAAGACCTAATCCATGATTTACAGCATTCAAGTATAAAAATCATTTTTCAGGCCTTCTGCTAAGTTGACGTTATAAATTCAAGACTATGACTATTAATAACCGTATTCAAGAATTGATCCTTTTTTTAAAGGATGAGGAAAACTCTGTTGCGGAGAGAATAAACTTTTATACTTCTACGTTTTTCAATGTGTTAAATCTAAGAAGATACACAAGTTACGCAAGCAGTGCTATTCTAAAAAAGATATTGGTCATCAAATATGAAAATATTTATTTGTGGCGGAATGGTTAATAAGAGGTCCTAAAGGTATTTTCCTAACAAACGTTAGCCAACCAAGCCCTCAGATTCAGGGTTTAACTAAAAGTATATCGGAATTAACAAATTCTGTGGTCACCTTGCAATTGGATTTCTTAGAATTCCACAAAAGTTCAACTGAATGAATAAGATTAAAATTATCCTCAAAGAACAGGGAAGAAGTCAGGCGTGGCTTGCCGAAAAAATAGGCAAAAGCTATGTCGTTACGACCAATTATGTCAATAACAAAACACAGCCAAGTCTTTTAATTCTTTATAAGGTGGCTGAAGCGTTGAATGTTGATGTGCGTAAATTATTGACGCCTTCGAAGGCATGATTTTTTATTTTCCATCAACAGGATTATATTTGCAATAAAAAAAGACCGATGAAAAAGCTGAGTTTTTTAACTTTAATATTGACCGTTTTTGCTTGTTCCAATAAAGAGCAAGTATGGAACGAAGACGAAATAGTAGGGTATTATGGCGCGAAGATCAACAACGAAAATATCATTTCTGTTGATGAAATGCTTTCTCAATTGGATGCTCAGGATTCAATTTATGTAAAAGTAGAAGGCGAAATCACCGCTACTTGTGCAATGAAAGGGTGTTGGATGAGCCTAGTTTTGCCATCTGGCGAGGAGTTGAGGGTTACTTTTAAAGACTACGCATTTTTTGTTCCTAAAGAAGGAATGGAGGGCAATTCCGCTGTTATTGAAGGTAAAGTGAAAAGAACCAAAACCGACATTGCAACCTTAAAGCATTATGCAGAGGATGCTGGGAAAAGTGTTGAGGAAATCGCAGCCATTACCGATGATAAGGATGAACTGGCTTTTGAAGCAACAGGTGTTGTAATCATAAATAAAGCGGAGAAGGATATATAATATCTTTTATAAAGAAAATAGGAAAGCCATTGACGGAAGTCAATGGCTTTTTTTATTTCATCTATGTTTGAATGCAACCTTATTGCCAGTTCTGCCATCTATACAGCGTAGCTGTAACGAACCTTATTTTTTGCAGTAGGTACAACAGGTCAAACACTTAAAACAACAAATGATGAACAACCCCAAAAACACAATCAAACTAAAATTACTTGCGCTGTTCTTATTCTCTTTCTTTGCCTACAGCGCTCAAGGGCAGACCACGGTCAAGGCATCCGATATTATGATGGCCCTGAAGCAGGGAGAACCGGTTAAATATAAAGACGTTACCGTAACGGGTGTTCTCGATTTTACCTTTATGGACGAGAAGATGACCGATCTACCACGAAGAAGAAGTTGGTGGAAAAATGGAGGAGATAATACGGTAAACCAAGTGATTGAGAGCAAGGTTAGCTTTGAAAATGTGGTTTTTAAAGACCATGTGATCGCCTATTATCATGATGATCGTACCGAATATACCTTTACAGCAGATTTTGAAGATGACATAAACTTTAAAAACTGCATCTTTCAAAGGAATTCGATGTTCAAGTATTCTGAATTTGAGAAAGCAGCCTCATTCGAGGGCTCCTCTTTTGAACAAGAGAGCACTTTTAAATATGCAGAATTCTCAGCGTTGGCTGATTTCGCTAACACTAAATTCGAAGAGGATGGTATTTTTAAATATACCAAGTTCAGAAGAGGCGTAAGCTTTATTTCTGCTCGTTTCGAACAATCTTTGGACCTGAAATATACTGTAGTGCGTGGTGATTTTGAGATCAAAGACCTTTATGTGAGGCAGGATATAGATTCGAAATACACTGATATCAATGGCAAAGGTTTTGCTAAATTCACGCCTAGAAACTAACTCATTTTTATTGATAGTGAAGAAAAGGAGGCTTGGCCTCTTTTTTTATGTGCTGTGATTAACGTGATTGTTTAATAAAAGCGTTGGCTAACATTTTTAATTGTACTTTTTGTGGCAGAATCCACCCTAAGAACTTATAAAACTTAGGGAATACGCCAGGAATAGATACCTCTTTGCCTCTAAACATTCTATCAAGCGCATATTTTGCTACTTGACTAGGCGTTTGTTGAGTAAGCTTTGAGGCCAATCCCATTTCTCTATCTCGAATGATAACATCAGGATTGGTGAGTACAGCCGCTGGACAAAGCATCGAAATTTTTACGGGTCCGTCTTTCAGTTCATAGCGAAGCGATGAAGTAAAAGACCTGACAAACTGCTTGCTGGCAGCATAAATCCCTTTGTAAGGGATGTCGTAAAAAGAAGCCATGCTTCCTACGTTCAAAATGTAGGCTTTATCGAATTTTTGAAGGCCAGGTAAAAAATGATAAGTCAACATGACTAAAGCCACCATATTCAATTGCATTTGGCCAAAGTAAAAACTGGAGGGCTTCGAAAGAAATGCACCAGCATTGCCCAAGCCAGCATTGTTCACCAAAATATCAACTTCAAATCCATTGCTTTGGCACCAATTAAAAACAGATTCAGGGCTCCCCTCTTCCATTAAGTTGATGCCAAAATGATGAAACTTTTGATCAGGATATTGAGACGATAGTGCTGCTGAAACCTCCTCTAATTTGGGTTCGTCCAAGGCTATCAATAGTACGTTGAATCCTCTTGCAGCACAATTTTCTGCAATAGCGCGACCAATGCCATTACTCGAGCCAGTAACCAGGGTGTAGTTTTTTGTTGTCATCAATTTTCAGTTCTCAACCAATCTATGGTTTGTTGTATTCCGCTTTTCAACGGGGTGATGCTATAGCCTAGTTCATTTTTCGCTTTATCACTAGATACACTCCATTTGTAAAGATATTTCTTTACCCAGCCTGGTGTGATCATAGGTTGTCTGCCAAAGTTCTCCGCTAAAAATAGCTGAACTTTACCGAAAGTGAGCATTACACCCAAAGGCATTTTATAGAGCTTATACTTTTTGCCTCCTAATGCTGCAATGGTATCAAACAATTCGTGATACGTTGCATCGTCTCCTCCAAGTAAATAGCGCTCTCCCGATCTTCCTTTTTCCATCGCTAGCATATGTCCCTTGATGACATCATCCACATAAACATAGTTACCCGTACTCATGCCATCGCCTGGCATAAACTTCCATTTGCCCTCAATGTATTGCTTGACTAATTTAGTTACCGAGTTGCTAACATTCAGCGGTCCAGGGCCATACACCCTTGTGGGGTTCACTATCACAATGTATTGTCCTTGTGCTGCAAATGAACGGATTTGTTCTTCTGATTCGAATTTAGAGCTTTCGTATTCCGTGAAAAAGTCTACTTGACGTTCAGTGCTTTCATTCACTGGTCCATTGATGGCCGGTCCGATCACGCCTGCTGTGGATGTGACTAATGTCTTTTTTACGCCTTGCTTTTTAGCGGCATTGATCACGTTGAGAGTCCCATCAATGTTCACTCTCCTAAAAGTGTCGTCTTTGGCCCAAACACTAGCAAAGGCGGCCAAATGATATACTTCATCGCAGTCCTCCATCCCCTTTTCTAACACATCAATGCTAAAAAGGTCTCCTTCAATGGTTTCAATGTTGGGATGTGAAAGTTCTTTTGCTTTCGCTTGAGATCGCACCAATGCGATCACTTTATGGCCCTGTTCTGCCAGGGTATGACTGAGTTTTTGTCCAATAAAACCAGTGCTGCCAGTGATGAATATTTTCTTGCTCATTAAATAACTTTCATATCAGGTTGATGCTTTAGCGAAAAGAAGAAATTAGAAAGTGCCAAGGTTATATGTACAAAAAAGGCGACCCATATGGTTCCAGTTGCAATGGTAATCAAGCATAGAATTACCCCTAAAGGTACTGCGCCTATTGTTTCTTCTAGGTTTTTAGGGACATGCACTAATGCATAGAGTGCTGCGTTGAGTACTATGGCAGGCCATTCACCTAATAAAGGAATGGTAGAGAATAAAAGTATTCCTCTGAACATTAATTCATAGCCAAATAGATATGCCACCCAGGTGAACGCGTTTTTGGCAACCATTGCCTTTGTCCATTCTTTCTCTCGTACGTTAGGGTAGAAGGCCAAATTCTTTTCTTTTTTAGAATTAAAAAAGTTCATTGGAATGATGATTACGCCCAGTCCAAAAATCCATGCTAATGATGTTCCGTGATTTTTAAAAGCAACACCAAAGTAAGCTAAATCATGGTGAACGAACAGGAGCATAATTGCGGCAGGTATAATGCCTATTGTCATACAGCCCAGGTACCTATAAAACCATTGTGCTTTACTGTGACCCCTTGTAGGGCCATATTTTTGTTTGAACTTGGCTAATATTTTTTCGGAAAGTGACACAAAATGGTAGACACTGAATCCGACTGTAAGCAAGCTGATGGCTAAGATTGGCGCTAGATAGGAGGGGTCCCAAGAAGGAAGGTTCATACTGAAGCTAATGTTGAATCGAATTGCAAAAATAAGAACATCTGTTACATTTACTGGACGAACTGCTTAATTTCATATTTATTAACATTATGAGGTACTCCGTATTTATTTTTTTTACCGTTTTAGCACATGCCAATATTAGCGCTCAGGCACAAGAGCAACTGATTTCGGGCGATGAATTACTCAAGCGTAGTATCTCATTCCATGATCCAAATGGCCAATGGGCTAAGATTAGAGTGGAACTTGTGATTGATCAAGAAATGCCAAACGGATCGGTGCGTCCGTCAAATGTCATATTAGATAATATTGCTGGCGAGTTTGAATTGTCTTTTATTAGAGATTCCCACCTATTTACATGGAAAGTAGACGGAAGGGACTCCACTGAATCATTCATGGACTATCGGATAATTACAGATTCTATTGCGTCTGACACTTTAGGACTAAAACCTGACAGAGCAAGAAGATGGCGAAACTACTATAGTTATATCTATGGCTTACCGATGAAGCTGACCGACAGCGGGACAAAGATTGACCAAAGAGTAACAATAACTCAATTTGATGGAGAAGAGGTATTAGCCCTAAAGGTGACTTACGAAGCGAACGTAGGGAAGGATATTTGGTATTTCTATTTCAACCCGAATACTTATGCCTTACAAGGCTATAGGTTTTATCATGATGAAGCGATAAATGATGGTGAATACATTCTGATCAATGGGTTAGAAATCAGTAAAGGAATGAGAATTCCGAAGGATCGAGCTTGGTATACCAACGCTGAGAATAAATGGCTTGGTACCGACCGCTTTATTCAAATGAAGGTGATTAAGTAACTCAAACCATTTCTTAAGCCATTCTGAAATAAGCCGCCTGTACATTACAAGCAAGCAACAGCTTTAGTATAGTCGCTGAAATTTATTTTTTCTTTTTGAGGGTTTTAATGAATTGGGCCCAAGCGAAAGGATTCAATAATGGATTGGTTCTTGGGCCAATGTTAAGGTTATTGAACTGCTGGTCCATTAAATAGCGGTAATTCATTTCAGAACTACCCTCAAGTGGCATTGTTCTGACCAACCTTTGGACAAACTCGGGGTCATAACTATTCAAAACGTTTTGTTGGTCTTCATTCAGATTCATGGCTAAAAAGGCCTCCTTAAAAAGTTCTTCAGAAGGAAATGGGTTGATTTCTACATCGGCCAGTTGTGTTATTTCTTCTTCTAAAGTGACCACAATCGTAAATCTATCTCCTTCGGTTGTTGGGACTATTATGCTCCTGTTCTTAAAGCCAACAGCACTGAAAATGATAGTATCACCCGCATAGAAGGCTTTGCTAAACCAACCTCGATAATCAGAGACAGTACCTCGGCCACGTACAGCATCAAAAATATGAACACCAAAGATAGATTGAGTGGTATCAACACTCATTACTAATCCAGACAACTGTACAATTCGCTCTTGTTCTTGCGAGTAAAGGTCTCTTCCACCGGCCAAAAATAGCGTCAGGAGAAGTAAAGCTTTAAGAGAATATGATAAGATTAATCTTTTCAATCAGTAGTGGCTTTTGGGCTTACATTTCGGCAATCTGAAATAATAAAAGAAATTCGAAAGAAAATTTATTTTTACATTACAATATTAAACATCAAAAAGGGGAATACGGTTGGTTAATTCGAAATATTCTTTTCAATTTAACAATAATTAACCCAATCTTTTATGTTGAAACTAGCCATTATCGCCTCTGACTCCTTTGAGATAGACTTTTTTTATATATGAAACTTAAGAACTTTGGTTTAACCTTCGGGGAACAGATTTTCAAGTCTTTGTCAGATCAAGCGAGAGTTAGAATTCTACATCTGCTTCTTAGGAACGGAGAAATGACGATATCTGACCTAGAGCATATTCTGGAATTTACGCAAACGAAAACTTCGCGTCACATCACTTATTTAAAGAACTCTAACATTGTGAATGCCAGAAAGCATGATCAATGGGTTTTTTATGTCATCCGAGAAGAGGTTGAACTTGTCATGACTCAGATCTTCGTTTTTCTTAATAAGGACGGAATCCTACAAAAGGATCAAGAGGTATTTGAGATTCTCAAGTCGAATCGAGAGTTAGCAACTAACCGAATCACTAAACAACATTGGTCTGCTTGAGTTACCTCCCTAAACTTAAATTTGAAAAAGTACAATCATATTTTTTTCGACCTTGATCACACACTCTGGGATTATGATGTCAATGCGGCCTTAGCCCTTCATGAACTTTTCTATCACTACGATTTCCCTAAGGTCACTGACTGTACCAAAGAGCAATTCGTATCCTTGTTTTTTGAAGTCAACCATACCATCTGGGATTTATACAATGAACACAAGATTGACAGAGCATACATTAGAGAAACTCGTTTTGCGACTATTTTCGAACAGCTGAATATCAAGTTAAATATTACCCCTCAGCAATTTGATATAGAATATGTCCTCCTCTGCCCTCAGAAGGCGAATGTGTTTGAAGGAGCGCACAACATACTTGATTATTTAAAGGAGAACTATCAATTGCATATTATCACAAATGGCTTTGATGATGTGCAATACACTAAAATGAAGAGTGCGAAGATTGACCATTATTTTGACGTGGTGATTACTTCTGAAAACTCTAACTCTAGAAAACCAGCACCAGAAATTTTTCAATTAGCTCTTTCGCAATCTGGAGCAGCCCTGGAAGAAAGTATTATGATTGGTGATAACTTGATTTCTGACATTATGGGAGCAAGGGATTTTGGGATGGATCATGTATGGTTTAATCCTGAGAAAAAACAGACGCTGATACCACCCACCTATGAGATTGAGGCACTCCATCAATTAAGGAGTTTACTATAATCGTTCTGGCTTTGTATCCATAGGCTAAAGGTTATCTTTGGACTCTAAACTATGTCCTCCGGTTAGATTGAGGATGAAATGGAAATTATAAATTTAAAAAAATTATGGCAACAGGATTTTTCAATGTACCCAAGGTTGAAAACGAACCTATTAAAAGTTATGCGCCAGGCTCAGAAGAGCGTGCATCTTTGCAAGCTGCACTCGCAGAGGCTCGTTCAAAGCAAATCGATATCCCAATGTTTATTGGTGGAAAGGAAGTAAGAACAGACAAAAAATCACCTCTTTCTCCACCCCATGATCATAAACATATTTTAGGTCATTTTTCAGAAGGTGACGCCTCTCATGTTCAAGCGGCAATCGATGCCGCTTTAGCGGCTAAGAAAGATTGGGCAAATACAAGCTGGGAAAATAGAGCTGCTATATTCTTAAAAGCGGCTGATCTTATTGCAGGGCCTTACAGAGCGAAGATTAATGCGGCCA
>JBLIES010000058.1:0-16835 GCA_047633135.1 Roseivirga sp. | reverse complement strand
GTGTGAATTTCAAAATAAGGTTGAAGTGTTTGAGCAATGAAAGCACGCATTTCGGGATGGTCCTCTGTGATCAACAAAACCGGTCGTTCAATTGCAAACTTTTCTGAGTACTTAGTGATGGTTTCATCTAAGCTTGATTTTAAGCACTTGCTTTCAGTGCCAGTCAGCGGCACCAAAGTTTCTTCCTTCACTTCCTTGATTGGAAGTTCAACATTGAAAATGGTACCTACATTCAATTGACTTTCCACTGGAATACTTCCACCATGCAAAATGGCCAATTCTTTGGCTAAGGCTAAACCAATCCCTGTACCTCCCACCACTTGCCTTTTCGGTTGTTCCAGTAGCTATTATTTGCTGGTATTTAATATAGCTGTGTTTTGATACTTCCCAAGTATTTAAAACCTAGATCGAAGACCCAAATTACTCTTTTATTTTAAACGCAAACTTTTCCATTCGTTGAAGCAACTAGGTGTAATGTTGTCCTAGTTCATTGATAGCATCTATAAATGTGAGATGTGATAGTTATGATAAGTTCTATTTTTCTTTTTCCCAATCCATGGCAGATCTAGCCGCTTTTTGCCTAGTAGAGACCCCTAGCTTTCCGAAAATACGCTTCAGGTGGAATTTCACTGTATCACGTGACAAGCCAATTTGAGAGGCAATTTCTTGATTACTATATTGACGTACCACTAGAGCAAGAATTTCAAATTCTCTGTCTGTGAGGTGATAATATTGGCTAAATTCTTTATCCACTGGCTACTTTAAAGATCTATTTCTTTTGAAGAAAAATTAAAGACTTGATAGTATAAGGGGGAAATTGTAAATGTATGATCCCTCAGCATCATTTCAAGTTCGAAGCCAATTTGTAAAAATTATGTCCCGATACCGCTACCTTATCTGGGTAGTATTTCTAATAAAGGCCGGAATTGATGGGTAGTATATACTTATACAGGCTAAAACTGACCTAACTTATCGACCGCTTCCTGCCTGGTCTTGATGTTCATTTTCATATAAATATTCTTGATATGAAACTTGACGGTGTTTCTTGAAATGAATAATGCTTCAGCAATCTCCTGATTGGAGTACCTTTTCACCAATAAGTCAAGTACTTCTACTTCCCTTTCTACCAAGCCATACACCTTGGCTAAGTCGATCGTGTCGACTTGATCAACATCATTATTATTCTTTCGAATAATCTTAATCCTATTTTCGAGAATATTCTTTATTCGAGCGAGAAATTCACTAGCGTGGAAAGGTTTGGTCAAATAATCGTCTATTCCTAGTGTGAGTGCATAGAGTTTATCATCATGATCGGCTCGAGCGGTAAGCATAATCACTGATACTTGATGTAAAGACTTGTCCTTTTTGATGGCTTCCAATAATTCAAAACCATCCATCACAGGCATCATCACATCTGAGATTACGATATCAATTCTTTGGGAGCGTAAGATTTTTAAAGCCACTTCACCATTCTCTGCCTGTTTAATGTCAAAATAAGGCATGAGCGTTTTGGCGATAAAAGCTCGCATTTCAAAGTGGTCTTCGGTGATCAATAATACTGGTTTGTCAAGTTCAAATTTTGCCGAATAATTTGTAATCGTTTCATTCAGTGCGATCTCTAGCGCTTCACTTTCAAAAGCAGCGAGCATCACTATTGTTTCTTCAAAAACTTCTTTGACTGGTAAAATCAAGGTGAAATTTGCTCCCTTTCCCAACTCACTTTCTACGGTTAAGCTTCCTGCATGCAAAGTGGCCAACTCCTTGGCCAACGCTAGTCCGATACCTGTCCCACCCTCGGCCTTTCTGCTGGGTTGATCTGATTGATAATAGCGATCAAAAACATAAGGCAAATCACTAGGATGAATTCCTATACCGCTGTCTTTCACTTGTATTGATAAAGTATCCTCTTCAATATCTTCGTCTACAACCACTCGAATAGTACCCCCTTGACCTGTAAACTTCAAGGCATTTGACAATAAGTTATTTATGATTTTTGTACATCTGTTTTCATCGATCAAGACTGTTAAATCATCTTTAGGATAAAACTTGTATTCCACCGTTATCTCCTTTTGATCGAAGCCATTTTTATAATCAGCTAGTACCAACTCTATAAAGTTTTTCACCCGCACAGGGTTTTCAATTAACTTGAGTCTCCCTCCGTCAAGCTTCGCGAGATCTAGAATTTCTTCCACTAAAGAGAGCAAACTAACGCCATTGCGTATTGCTATTGCTAAGGTTTGTCTTATTTCAGGATCGTTGATTTTGTCATTGTAAAGTAAGGTTTCCAGAGGAGCATTGATGAGTGTAAGGGGTGTTCTTAATTCATGAGAAATATTAGCGAAGAAGCGTGACTTAACTTTATCCAGCGCTCTCAATTTGTTAGCTTGTTTTTCAATCTCATCCTTCTGATACCTGATTTCTTTTGTCCTATCTGTAATGGTCTGTTCTAAGGCTAATTTATCTTTTTCCAACCTATTCACATTAATTTTAACAATGGCCCAAACCACTAGTATCACAGCCAGAGCATAGAGCTCATATGCCCACCATTTTAAATACCAAGGGGTGAGTATAACAAAACGAAACTCAGCTATTTTACTTTCTTGACCATAGACATTCCGAGCTCTCAATTTGAAGTTATAGGCACCCGGTTTCAGGTTAAAAAATTGACGGCTTGATTTGAATGTCCAGTCGGACCAATCCTCCTCAAAACCTTCCATATAACTCTGGAAATTTGTCTGCGCAGGAAATTCATAATAAAGACCTGCATAATTAAATTCGAGACCGCTCTCCTGAATATTGAGCTTCGGCACACTGCTAAGCCCTACCCCGCCAAATAATAAGGAGTCATTTTTAGTCAAAACTTTAATACTCCCTATGTGGGCATTAAATGTACCTGAAGGTTTAAAGTTTCCTGTTGGGTCATAGTGATGAATCACATCTGACCCAATCCAAAAATTATCTGTCCCTAATGCTGTTGCGTATTGCGTACTAAATTCGTCTAATTGTTGAAAGGGTGTTCTCTGAAACTCAAAGCTTCCGTTCACTTTGCGAAGTAGACCTTTCCCTTTTCCTTCAGAAATAAATACTGTCCCATCGTTAGCCTCTGCAAACCTTATGACATAGCTGTCTCCCAATGCCTCTGTTAACTCCTTTTTTGGGACGAACAGATCCTTCGTCCTGTCATATTCATAAATTCCGTTATTGGTGGCAAATACAAGCTCATTATTAGCTCGATAGACACGGTTCCCATCTAAGCTCGGTAAACCTTGCAGGGTATCGTAAGATTTAACTGATAAAATCTCTTCATTGTCTTTACTCAAGACTACTTTAAATACACCGGCCTGTGAGTCGGTTACCCAAATATCACCTTCATCAGATTCTTGTATGAAATCTATTTGATGGGCAAAACCTTCAAACTTTTTGATGAACCTAAAACCATTACCCATTTTCCTGACCAAGCTCAAGTTGCCTTGATATGAACCAAGAATAATATCATCTGAGTTTTTTAACCCAACCCCTGCCCAATAACTCTGCCCTTTGTGTACTGTTTTTACACTTTCACCAATCACCTCAAATATTCCATGCGTACCGGCCATTAAAAGTCTATCCCCTTTAGATTCTAATACATAAGCAGACCTTACATTCCCTTTAATTACTTTGAAAGGCGTATACGCATCTAATTCCTGCCAGGGAGCACTTTCGGCTTTATAAAAGAGCCCTTCTGTTGTAGAAATATAGACTTTGTTTTTATGTTTTTTTATTTGATTAACGCCACCAGTGACCCCATGTCTTTCGTCTATCAATGTAAATGGGCTATTTAGGATAATCTGGGATATGCCCGACCCTGTCATTACCCAGAGGTTATCTTCTCTATCTAACATTAAATCCCATACGGCTCCTGCTGATAAGCCCATTGCCTCATTAATTTTTTGAATCAAACGACCTTCTTTGTCTATAATCACGATGCCCTCATTACGACTACCAATGGCGAAGTATTGATTTTTGATTGAAGTAGCCGTAAAGGGTGAAGATGTACTGAGAAACTCCCCTATTTCTGTCTCGAATTTATTCAGACTATTGCTATCATAAAGAAAAAGGCCTTGATCTTGGGTAATGACCAAAAGCTGATTATTTGAGAACGGAACCATATCGACAATGGCTAAGCCCAAGAATTGCTCCGAAATTGGAGCCGCCTTCAATTGACGATTTTTCAACTGCATAAGTCCTTGACTATAATCCATTAAATAATAGTCCTTACCCACCCTTATCCCTCTTGAGAATTTATTGGCAGACTTTATCGTTATACTATCTGTCTCTGGTTGGTAAATAATGAGGTCAGTGAAGGACCAATAGACTATATCCTCCCCAACCTTATCGATATAGTAGAAGGTTCCGGGATCGGTAACAAGGTCGGTGGTTCGGGCTGTCAAAGAATGATATTCATACTCGCCTTTCGCATTGGGCTTTAAATAGCCATATTCGCCACGGCTGACGCCATAGATACGTCCATCGTTACCAGCCGTAACCCCTGTAATTCCATCAGGGACTTCAGTCATAAAAGTATCCCAATGAATCCCATCAAAACGAATAATCCCACCAGAATTAGCAACGTAGATCATGCCTGTTGTATCCTGATCAATGGCATAGGAGGAGCGAGAGGTGATCTCACCGTTTTCACTGTAAACTTTCATGAGCGGAGTGCCCACTTTAGAGATTTTGAATGGTTTTGTGTTTTGAGCAAAGCCAAAAAAAGTGGCATGCATAAAAAGAATAACTAGAATATGCTTCATGAAATTCTTTGGCATCAAGTCTAAAGGATTTTAGTCAACTGATTTTAGGTAATATAGTCTTGTTAATCCGATTTATCAAAAGGAGTAAGAATTAACTGAAAAACAGATTTCCGAAGGTCGTATAGAGCGCCACCCGTTTACCCTTCTAATAATTAGAAAGTCTGACTTTGGGTGACTGCTTTGGTTCAAACATTAAATTTCAAGAGGTGTGATACGCTCTGTCGCTTCTTTACGTGTTTTGACTCCTAGTTTTCCATAGATGTTTTTAATATGATACTTCACCGTGTTACGAGAAATATACAGTGCCTCAGCAATTTGAGGATTTGTGTAACGCTTGGCCAAAAGATGAAGTATTTCTACTTCTCTTTCTCCCAAATCAAATTCCTTGGTCAGTTCCTCTAGATCCTGTTTTGTATTTGTCGCTTCAAGTGTCCTGATGATTCTAGTTCGGTTTTCTAGAATATTCTTGATTCTTGCTAAAAACTCAGAAGCACTGAATGGTTTAGTGAGATAATCATCAATGCCTAAGGTAAGCGCATAGAGCTTATCTTCATGATCGGCCCTTGCCGTAAGCATTATCAGGGAAACTTCGTGCAACGATTTATCTTCTTTGATGGCTTCTAATAGCTCAAACCCATCCATTACGGGCATCATTACATCGGATATTACAATGTCAATTCTTTCTGAACGAAGTATTTTCAAGGCAATTTCACCATTCTCTGCCTGCCTTATTTCAAAATATGGCATAAGCGTTTTGGCTATGAAAGCCCTCATTTCGGGATGATCTTCCGTAATAAGGAGCACAGGCTTATCTATATTTAATTTTATAGAGTAATTTAAAATCGTTTCATTGAGAGCAACCTCTAGTTCTTTACTTTCAGGAGCAGAAGGCAGTACTATCGTTTCTTCAAACACCTCCTTAAATGGCAACGTGAAAGTGAATATCGTTCCCTTACCTAGTTCACTTTCTGCAGACAAGCGCCCACCTTGTAAAAGCGCTAGCTCTTTCGCCAATGCCAAACCAATCCCTGTTCCCCCTTCGGCTTTTTTTGTGGGTTGATCTGATTGATAATATCGATCGAAAACAAAAGGCAAATCACTGGGGTGAATGCCAATACCGTTGTCTTTCACTTGAATTGACAAGGTTTGTTCTTTTGTATGGTGACTTACAATGACTTGAATAAGGCCTCCTTGCGGAGTAAACTTTAGTGCATTTGACAATAAGTTATTAATGATCTTAGTACATCTATTTTCATCGATCAATATTGTAAGCTCCGGTTTGGGGTGAAATTTGTACTCAACTGATATTGCTTTTTGAGAGAAGCCTGACTTGTAATCGAACAATAATAATTCAAGGAAGTCATTGATACGAACCGGGTTCTCAACCAGAAGAAGTTTTCCACCATCGAGCTTGGCTAAGTCTAAAATTTCTTCTACTAAAGATAATAGGCTCACCCCATTTCGAGTTGCCGTTTCCAGGGCTTCGCGTACTTCAGGGTCATTGATCTTTCCACTATGAATCAATGACTCTAATGGTGCATTGATCAAAGTTAGCGGTGTTCTTAGCTCATGAGAGATATTGGCGAAGAACCGCGATTTAACCTTATCTAACGCTTTTAATTTTTCGTTCGTTTTAGTGATTCTACTTCGACTCCAGAAGATCAAACACACGATCAACACAAGTAAAAATAAGATAACCAGCAGAACTAACCTCTGTCTATTTTGAAGTTTCTGCTCACTAAGCAGAAGATCGTTTCTCAATTCGAATCTATCCAATTCATGCGTAACCTGCAATTCAGCCAAGCCTTGATAATATTTATCAGTGTTTATCTCTGACAGTATATAAATAGAACAGTGGAAATAGTCCAAAGCTTCCTGGTACATTCCTTTGTTTCTATAACAAACAGATAAGTTGTTGAGAGAATTGGATGCTAGACTTTTTAATCCTGCAAGAATAGAAATATCAAGCGCCTCTAAGTGATATGGGATAGCCTTATCATACTCCTGCTTAACCAAGAATTCATAGCCCATGTTATTGAGAATATACGCTTCAAGCAGGTGATTATCTATTTCTTTGGCCAGGTCTAAACCTTCTTGAAAAACCTGAATAACCCGATCATCCTCTCCATATAAGCCCGCCACATTTAAATGCCTAGCCAAAGATTCCATCATTAACGTATCAGACCTATCAAGATTTGATTTTAATAGATCAATAGCTTTTTCTGCGTATTCTAATTTTATATTTTCATCATTCTCCAACAGAAGCTTTGCATAAAGCAGGTAAGATTTACTGAGTGGATCATCTAAGGTCTCGAGTATTCCTATGGCTCGTTGAAGATAAGATTCAAAAGGAAGTTGCGTTACATTTCCTAATCGAATGTTATTTGCGATTTCGAAGCAAGCGATGGCCAGGGTCTTATTGTCTTGCAGTTTTTCTGCTAAATAAAGCGCTCTTGTGTAATATTGGTACGAGTCCTTTACATTGTCTGCCCATTTAGACTCTCTGCCTAGCCTCTCATTCAAGTCCATTTCTAAACTTTCATCTCCTTTTACCTTATCTAATTGCTCTTTTAATTTCCTTATTTTGGACGCTGATAGTTCGTTTTCTAGGTATTCTAAAATTTTTACTCGCTCCTCTAATTTTAGATCTTTTGACAAAAGCTTGACTATAGAATCTGTTTTTTCAGATAGTTGATAAGTGTTAGATTGACTGAATAAAGTCAATGGACAGATAACCAAAATCAAATAAGTGAAAATGACCAAGTACTTAGAATGAAGGTCCCTATGTTGCTTAGCTGAACTCATCTTAGGTTTAAATTAATGGCGTTTATAAAACAACATGAGATCTGGCCCTTTTCGTTGTAGCCTTTCATGAGTAGAGTACCCTCATTAGGATATTTGAATGACCGTACTTCTAGAGCCCATGAAGTAAACGAACATAAGAAAATTGAAAAAGAGATAAGGTGCGATTTTGGGATAAAATTCAAGAATTAAGTTTTAGTGAAGTAGTCTTTAATAAAATATCATTTTCATCAATATAGGTGTCTGGATTTTATATAACAGCTAAAACTTAAATGAATGATGATAATGAGAGAGTAGTACCAAAGTTTGACAGTAAAGGAACAACAGAAATAAAAGTGCGGTGATTGTAGAAAGCCTTACCCTTTGATTGGGGGCTTTGAAAGTATACTATTTTGAATTTAAGGCTTAATCGGTTATCGATTCTTTTTTACACCTAAACCTCCGATACTCTTTATTTCACAACAGTAATCTGGTATCCCCCAGAGACACCTGCACGAACGACTCCATTACCCGAAAACGTAAATAAAAAAGTAAATGGGCTATCACTTAAACTCATCAGACGAATTGAACGATTACCATCCAAGGTGATCTCACCGGCCTATTCATTGGCCCATGACCAATTATCACTCACATTAAAAAGCTCTCCAGCATTAATGGTCGTAAATACGCCATCAGTGAATGATAATGAAAGGCCAGAATAGTTGAGACTTACATCTTGCCCGTCAACAGTTAACCCTCCTGTACTACCCTAAGTCCAACTACCCGATAGTTTTTCAAATGCAAGGTCACGTTCATCAGGAGTAGTTGGATCATCTTTTCCGCAAGAACTAACCATGATTAACATCAAAATAACTAATGTGTATATTTTTGAGATTCTCATTCCCCTATCTCCTTATGATTAGTTTCTTTCTAATTACCTGATGGTTTGAATTTACAAGCACCAAATCAACACCTTGTCGGAGTTGATCGATCTGAACAGGATGCTTATTGTCCGTTATACGCTGCTTACTATAAACACTAATACCCGCACCGGTAATGCGATAATTAGCTTAGAACGATTATTTTTAATTCAAAAAATAAAATTACGAAGTGGTATTAATACACATTACTAATCGCTTGATCTAGCCGCCTTTTGGTTGCTGTTTTGAGCATTTTAGAAGAATTATTGTACCCTAAAATCATTCGTTATAAAACTGCGCAAGTGATTGGTTTAACTACTGTAGAGTCCATTGACTAATGTGGGTCATTACAGTATTCTACTGTCACCAATTCAACAGTGGTAGTATAAAAGTAGAAAACCGAAGCCTCCTTCGGTTTTCCTTTGCTTAAAGTGTATCTGATTTTAATTCTATCTCCTTATCATCAGCTTCTTTCTGCTAAAGCCTTCCCCATGTGCAATGGTCACTATGTACATGCCCTGTGAGAAACTGCTGACGTCAACATCGTGGCTGAAAGTTGTGACGCCTTGCTTCTGATAAAGGCTCATCCCTACTTGATTGATGATGGATATGGCTACTTCTTTATCCCCATATTCACTTAACTCAATCGTGATCTGATCTTCGGCTGGGTTTGGATAAATAGTGAAGGCAAGCTGAACCTCTGCCTCCTGCTCTGGGACTGGCGCTGGTGCTACAAAGGTGGTCTCTGCATTTACTTCCATTGATGGATTCAATGTTACAGTGAAGTTCCAGGTATCTGCCGTGAAGAGATCGTTAATGCTGTTATCGCCTCCATCAAATAGTGCGTTTTTACTCAAGTGAATGAATAACTCTTCTCCTAATGGCAATCCTTTTGGCAAATTGAAACTCAAACTACTCCCTGTCAATACAATTGATCCACTAGAAATATTGGTTATCGATAACAGTGTGAAATCAGACCTCTTGTAAATCCTCAACTTTCCGCTGCCCTTGGTCAAGGTTTCACTAAAGGTGGCTGTGAATGTTGCCTGTCCAACTGTATTAGATCCATCGACTGGACTCAAACTATTGATAGTCGGAGATGGGTCAAAGGAAGGTAATAAGTTCCAAGTATCAGCGCTAAACAAAGCGCCCAATTTTTTACCCTCGCTATCGACTAGCGATGTCGAGCTAAAGTGAATGATGATCTCCTCGCCTACGGGTAAGTTACTTGGCATCTCAATTGATACTGCCGCGCCATTAACCCTTACGAGTGAGCTTCTTATCTCGATCAATTTAAGCAAGGTAAGATCACTCTTCTTGTAAATCCTCACCTTACCATCTTGCTTGAATACATTCTCTGAGAAAGTAACCGTGGCAGTCGCTCCTTGCGTGATACCACTACCATCTGCTGGACTCAGTGACACAATCGTTGGCGATGGGCCTTCTACAAGGATCAGATTCCAGGTATTCTCTCCAAAAATTGTTCCTATCTCATTGCCACTGCCATCAGCAAGGGATGATACACTGAAGTGAATTAGAATCTCTTCTCCTAGTGTCAAGTTCGCTGGCAATTGAAGCGTCACTGCGCTACCATTTATCATTACATCGTGAGAATGAATATCCCTTTCTCTTAAGAGTAATAAGTCGCTCTTGCGGTAGATCCTTATCTTACCCTGATTAGCAAATACATGCTCGTCAAAATTGGCTGTAACAAACGTCAATGACTCTACACTACTGCCATCTTCTGGCGATAAACTCACCAACCTTGGTGCTGTTAAATCATCGCCTGTAACCGTATGGTTCCATGTCGAGATCGTGAATATTCCTGTAATGTCATTACCTGAAGCATCCACAATCGAAGTACCGTCAAATAAGACTGCTAGGTTTTCTCCAACTGGTAAATCTATTGGAGGGTCTATGGTAACGGCATCTCCGTTGATAGACACTGCATTACTTTTGACATTGATCTGTTGTACCAAATCGCCATTAGACGCTTTTACAATACTGATATTCCCTGTACCCTTGAAAACCAGCTCTCCGAACTGTACCCCCAAGGACTGATTCGCTGAAATTGTCGCCCCATCAACAGGATCAAGGCTAATAATAATAGGCGCTAATTCATCCAAGTTGGTCACCGTGATGGTAACATTCATATTAACACTATTAGCACCATCACTAGCGATCACATTGATTACATAAGTGTTGTCTGCATTATTCCCGCCTGGTACCTCAAAATCAGGAGGAGTATTAAAGGTTACTACTCCTGCAGTCATGGTGAAAAGTTCTTCATCATTGCCTGTTCCTAGTGTATAAGTAACGATTTCAGATTCAGCATCTGTACTTGACACGGTATAGGCTGTACCCGTTTCGTTTTCAAGAAAGCTCACTGCTGAAGAAGTGGTAATTACAGGGGGTTGATTAGCAGACTGGGTAATTGTGACAGTGGTGGTGGCGGGTCCGCAGCCATTACCATCAGTAACACTAACGGTATAAGTGCCTGCATCTAAACCAGTCTCTTGAGCGGCAGTTCCACCTGTGTTCCATGAATAAGTATATGGAGTTGTTCCCCCTGAGCCTGCTGCGGTCACTGAGCCGGTCGATTCGCCATTGATAGCGACATTAGTCTGCTCACTAATTGATACTCCGAGTACATCGGGTTGTGTGATTTCAACCGAAGTAACATCCGTACAGCCATTGGCATCGGTAACGGTGAGCGTATACGTCCCCGCATCTAAACCTGTCTCTAGGGCGGCAGTCCCACCATTGTTCCAACTGTAAGTATAGGGTTCAGTCCCACCTGTTTGACTAGCAGTTACTTGACCGTCAGAAGCATCATTACAGCTAATTGGAGATGTTACTAGCGCACTTGCCTCCAAAGCTGAGGGCTGGGTTACTGTGCCAGAAGCCGTAGCCGTATTACCATTCGTATCAGTCACCGTTACGGTGTAGGTGCCTGCCGAAAGGCTACCATTGGTGCTCGTCAATGCGCTAGTGCTTCCTGAATTGAGCCCATTAGACCATAAGTAAGTATAATTAGCTTCTCCTGGAGTTACTGTGGCAGTAAGAGATCCGTTCGATTCGCCATAACAGTCAAGATTAGTAGTGGATGTAATGGTGATACTTAGCTCTGTTATCGGGGTAAATAAACTTCCTGTAAAAGAAGCAGGAACATCGTCAGGAAAATCCGGTGCTGTAGCATCTTGGTTCTGATCACCTGACGCATCTTGAGTAATCCAATTAGAAAGGTTTGCTACTTGTGCGGCACATTGTACTTTTGTTCCATCACATACCGTGGAACCGCTGTAGGCCATCACATCCTCATCACCATCAATATTTACGGCATTAACTCCCACAGTAAGCCCCGTGTTGGTAATTGGCCCATTTGTTACGCTAAATTCATCATTTGCGACAGCGCTCAAAAAGGTGGTTGGTGTGCTACTGTCCGTTCCAACAAAAGCATAAAGCACTTCATCAGAAGCACCTAAAAGGGTCGATCCTGTTAGCGTCCCCACGCTTGCACCAAAACTTGTGTTCGAAGTATTATCTATTTCATTGAAAGTAATCACCGTTCCAGCAGATATTTCAGTTCCTCCTGTATCCCAAGTCATTTCCCCCTCCTTTGTTCCATTAAAGGCCCCTCCGCTGTTGATAGCCAAGCCATTCCATTCGTTGTCGTTAAAGTAAATGGTGCTGTTAGCAGAAATTTCGACTAAAGCAACAATAGCAAAGCCATCATCTCCATCTCCAGTATAGGCAACAAACATGATATCTCCTGCTTGAAGGTCTACGGACAGAGGGTTGTAGAGCTTATTTCCACTAAGATTTAACGTGCAAAGTGAAGCAATAAAAAAGAGCAGAAAAAAGTTCTTTCTCTTCCAAATGCATGAGAAGTCAAAAATTAAAAAGAGAGATTTAGACATAAAAAAATGGTAATGCTACAAGTAAATTAAAACATATGCATAAGGTGGTTATTACCACTTTTGCTATCAGAACACATAATCCATAAAACAAGCTTATCATAAACGTACTGTTATTATAATATAAAACCTATTAATTAAGCATATTTAACGATATAGATTTTAGGGTGACACAGTAAACAAAGTGATTTAGAGCATTCTTATTTTTATTAAAAAAATTATACTTCTATTTAAATGAAACATCATCCTCTTCCTCTGTTACCAACAGACTCTTACATGAGGCGGTAGCCCTTTTCTCTTATACGATCATCGTAATTCCAACAAAGGTGATTTCCCTTGTCTTCTTTGGTGTATTCGAGACGAACAAGCCAATCCTTGAGCTGATCAATGTGTTACCAGATGAAAAAATCATCACCATTAGTGATGAAAATTTACGCTCTTTTATAGTGGGATCGTTCAGAGTAGTTCCCCAAATTGTAGGACCAAATATAGGTGTTATGATAGGTATGGAATTCTTTTTCAGAGCCTCAGCTATCTACGCCTATTTTAGGTGGTGGGAAGTAAAGGGTCAGACTTCATCGCTAGACAAATGAATATTCTTACCAAGACAGATTGATAACCCATCAAGTGCTTACCTGCGTAATTAATAGCTTGCCTCTTTAATGAAATACAAGAAGGCCCTGCTCCCAATATTGATACCAAATCCCCAAAAAGCAAATGTCTTGTCCTAAAATGGGTTTACACAAAAACTGTAGGATCAAGTTTTCCTAAAAGGTCTTTTAATGACTGTCTTAAAGTGTACTTCCGATTCTTGGTATGCAGCACGCAATATTTGGCCTCTACTTCTACCCAATTGGATTCCAGTTTCGTAAACATTCACTCCTTTAAGGTTAAAGATCGCCATTGACATGGCGAGGTATTTTATTGTTTGTAGCGTATTCTTCTGATAGAACTAATTGGTTGCCAAATTACTGTAAGCAAAAGCGAGTGCAACTGAATCCTTGCCAGAGCTAAGCATTTCAATCTCTTCAAAATAGAATTTACGGGCCAATTGATATGGCCTGCGGTTCAATCCGAACCACATTGCCAAAATCACCAAACATCTCATAAACAATGGATTTTTTACCTCATCCTATCCAATGATGTAATGAATCCTGAGCGTTGGAGGCTGAGAGTCTACCCGTTTCATAATATACCAAGGCTGAGTCAGTCATTTGGTAGGCAGGAGACAAATCTCCAAGCGTATAATACACACCAATATCGCTGTCAAACCGGGCTTGTTCATCTCTCAATTTCAATTGGCCTTTCAAGAAATTAACAGAAACATCTGCTGCTTAAAAATTGTAGTTAGCTAAGAGAATTTCCGTCTTTAGTCAAGCTATTGTACTGCATGTATTTTTCTAACGAATCAAGCAACAGCATCCCGACTTCTGATTGTGACTTTGAAATTTCAAATGCATTATTCAAGTGGCCAGCCACCGCCACTGCATAAGCATCCTTCTGTGACAAATTTTCGAAAAACACTTCTAAACTATTAGCGTCTTCTTCCTGTGCGTGTGAAAGATTAACCGTGAGCACTAGTAACATTACAAACCCTAAAGGTCTGTTGAGTATGAAAAATATGATCTATTGAAAATGAACAGACCTGCCATCGCTAATGTTTACTGCTTTTGCTTAACGGAAGCAATACTTTGAATGCTGATTCTAACCCAACTTCACTTGTTGCTTCAATCGCTCCATCATTCATTTCTGCAAATTCACGACAAAGCTGAAGCGCTAACATGAAGCCTTTTTCTCCCCTAGGGCGGCTTTGTAACGACTTTCCAAATGGATAAAAAGAGGACTCAAATACAAAAAGATATTCTCAACATGTTGTTCAGAAAAGACTTCAATCTTCAAAAATAGCAGTTGCTGATTAATCTCACTAGTAGACCTAATATTTATGGGCCAGAAAAAATAAAGCAATAAGCGCCAATCACGCTACACTATCCTTCCGCCATATAGGTGCTCCTCCGTATGGAATTTGGCCACCTACTCCCCATCCATTTGATCGTGAAAGTCAATTATAACTTTCCCAGAAGTCAAGTCCTTAGGAAGGAAAACTGTCCTTCCTAAAAAGTCAACGCTTCGAACGCCTTTTACATTTTCTAATGCTGATAGGTTTAAGACAAATAAGCCTATAGCAGAGTTGGGGTAAATGCTTATTTCAACGCCTTTAATACGCCCTGCCAATAAATCATTAGTCCCTTCTACTACTTTAGAAGGTTCATCACTAGCAATATCGGATACTATATTGCCTGTCGCTGGAATAGTGAAGTTCCAAGTATCGACATTGAACAGGCCAGCTATATTATTATCCCTAGCATCTGATAATGCTTTATTGCCTTAACTAGCTTAACAGATTCTTCTTCTCATAGAATTTGGCATTACATAAGTGAGATAACAATGCGCTATCATAGTCAACCAATGCACTGTCGAGCATATTCAATTCTTCATACACCAGCCCACAAAGTCTGCTTTTCTGATTGTTTTCCCAAATCAACATTATTTTTTCGACCCCTAGTGGTTTGTCTTTTCTTGAATGGAAACCACCAATTTACCAAAAGAACCTCCTGCTTTCATAGTGTCAAAAGCGAAAATCACCTCTGAGAATGGTCGAAATGAATCAACAATTGGTTTAATTTTATAAAGATTGACGAAATCGATCATCTCTTCAAATTCAAGGTCATTACCCATCGTTGAGCCTTGAAGCGTAATTTGATTCCAAAATAAGCGGAACATGTCAAGGTTTTGAGGCATGCCATTCGTGGCTCCGTAGAAAACGATTTTACCTGCTGGTTTTGTGATTTTAATAAAGTCGTTGATTTGATCGCTACCAGCCAGCAGTAACTCTTTCTAAATAGGTAATTCACCCATCCTTGCTTACTACTATATCACGTACAAAACCGAAGGCTCACTCATTTAAGTTTGTATTAAGTAATCAAACTGCTGTAACCACATGATTTTACCTAAGCCAAAGAATATTGAGTGTATCACAACGGTAATTGCTTCGGGCACTGCTATTCATGCAAAGATCATGACCGATTGTCTATAAGAGATCAGAGGGAGCTTCGAAGGAGTCATTGTATCTGATAGTGATATCAAAACACTAGATGGCTCTAAGCTTAAGGGGGAAGTTAAAACAATAAACCTCGAAATTTCAGAGGAATTTGAAGAGACAATTGACGTTAAAAATAGCCTTTTGATAGACAGTAATGTGAAAGATGACATTAAAACCAAACGATTCATCATTAAAAATGGAGCTAAATTAAACGGAAAATGAGAAATGGAGGGCATTTAAGAAGAGAATAATCTAATCGAGTTAAATCAACAAGCCCAATAAAAAGTAACACATGAAAATATATAATTCTGTTTTCTTTTTTTGTTTTTTCATGAGTGTCTCTGCCAATTTATCAGCACAATCTGTAGGCATTGGTAAAATTGACTTTGAACCTGATAGTGCTGCAATACTTGAATTAAAATCAGATAACCAAGGGCTTTTAATTCCTAGGTTAACACTACTTCAAAAAGAATCGATTCAAAACCCTCCTTTGGGATTATTGGTTTTTCAAACTGATGTGCCAATCGGGTTCCATTTTTATAGTCAATCTAGCTGGACTTATCTCATCGACTTCAATCAAATTGGAGATCTCAATTTTCAAAACCTAGCTTTCGATGTAACATCTGGGATTCTAAGCCTTGAAAATGGAGGATCAGTTGATCTTAGCATTTATCTAAAAGGCAAAACAGTCCTCAACGGAGAAGTTGACCCCAATGACACTACTGGCGTTGACGGTGACTTCTATGTCAATACAAACACCCTACAAATCTTCGGCCCTAAAGCCGCGGGAACTTGGGGGGCTGGCACCGCAATCATCGGAACTGACGGAATTAATGGGATTGACGGAACAAACGGCATAGACGGAGCTGATGGTATTAACGGCTCAAATGGAGTAGATGGAATTAATGGCATTGATGGTGTAGATGGAACCAACGGTGCAGATGGAATTGATGGGGCGGATGGACCTAACGGTCAACATGGAAAAACAGTCCTCAACGGAGAAGTTGACCCCAATGACACAACTGGCGTTGACGGTGACTTCTATATCAATACCAGCAGCCTACAAATCTTCGGCCCTAAAGCCGCGGGAACTTGGGGGGCTGGCACCGCAATCATCGGAACTGACGGTATTAATGGGATTGACGGAACAAACGGCATAGACGGAGCTGATGGTATTAACGGCTCAAATGGAGTAGATGGAATTAATGGCATTGATGGTGTAGATGGAACCAACGGTGCAGATGGAATCGATGGAGTGGACGGTGCTACCGGACAAGACGGAAAAACAGTCCTCAATGGAGAAGTTGACCCCAATGACACAACTGGT
>JBLIES010000057.1:0-17340 GCA_047633135.1 Roseivirga sp. | reverse complement strand
CTATTCAAAAGTAGAAGACAAGTTTCTCTTTATAGGCCGGCTACACCGACTCAAGGGTTTACTTCCACTCATACAAATTATCAATAAAGTAGATGCTCAAATTCAATTGGACATTGTTGGTGATGGACCTCAAAGAAGAGAACTTGCTCACTTCATTCAAAAGAATGGATTAACAGACCGTGTTCACCTTTTAGGTGAGAAATCTGAAAGCGAAATTGAGCAGTTATTACCTACTTATAGGGCCTTGGTGCTCCCCTCTTTCTACGAAACCCAAGGCATGGTTTTGTTGGAAGCCAACTCATTGCAAGTACCTGTCATTGCCTCGGACTTAACAGCCATTAGAGAATCAATAAGCCATGGCTTTAATGGCCTTTTGTGTGACCCAAATTCACCTATTGAATTTATAGAGGCCATGCAATATATTTTAGACCATAAAGAAGAGGCCAAGAAAATGGGAATTGATGGCCAAAACAGGGTGAATAAAGATTTTTCTTGGGACAGGATTACAGACCACACCGTAGCATCATATCAAAAACTAGCCTTATCATGATGAAACGACTATTAAGTAACCAGATGCTTACGAATAGTACGTTTTCTCTATTGGGTCAAGTTTCATTTTTGTTGAGTAACTTTTTTCTCTTCATCGTTCTTCTCCAACAATTTTCTCAAGCTACATTTGGTGTGTGGGGGTTATACATCACCCTGATTTCAATTGCTAACAGCATCAGAAATGGAATGATTCAAAACGGCCTTACTCGCTTCTTAATACGGAATCCTGAAAAAGAAAAAGACCTGGTCGCTTCTGGCTTACTTTTCAATTATTTCATCATCGCTATTTCATCATTGTTCTTCTTTTTGGCGGCAGACTTCCTTGCCAAATCTTGGGATTCGGTAGAATTAGCTTCATTATTCAAACAAAGCTGGAAATCACTTTTAGCGCTGGGTAGTTTGCAAATCATGTATGTGCTCTGCTTTGCGAAGGGCAAATATAAAACCTACTTCATCATCAACTTAATCTATTTCATCACTTTTGTAACGGGTATTTTCATGTTTTCTAGGTCGAATGACATTGGATTTACTGATATCCTCAATTGGCAGTTGGTTTCAATCATTCCATCATTGATTTATGGTTTTTCACAAAGAATCTTAGTCATCGGCAAAGTACGCATGAACTTGATTCAGGGCTTGGCTAACTTTGGTAAGTTCATTGCGGGTACGAATTTACTCTCACTCCTCTTTAGCAAAGCTGATATTCTTATGATCGCATTCTTTTTAGATCCTTTGGCTGTGGCGCTCTTTCACTTCGCTACCAAAATTATTCAGTATGTAGAATTACCACTGACCGCTTTAAGCCAAGTTATATATCCTCGTTTAGCCGCTAGTTATCATTCAAATGGTGTCAACGATCTTAAAAAAGAATATGGAAAAGCGGTAGTAGCGTTATTAGCACTCATTATTCCAGCAGTAATCGTTATCAATATTTTTAACGTGAATATTATTAATCTTTTGTCACCAGAAAACTACCAAGACGCAGCTCCGCTCATAGCTATACTATCTATTGGTTGCTTGTTTAAGCCTTGGGGCAGGGTTTTTGGCCTTACACTTGATGCCATAGGTAAGCCAAAAATCAACTTTCTGATGCTGGCTTTTAGCCTTGTGGTCAACTTAACAATGAATTTTATACTCATACCAAAATTTGGAGTAGCAGGGGCTGCAATTGCTACCACTACAAGCATTATTCTCACCGTAACTATCGGTCAATTCAATATTCAAAAACATACAGAAATCAATCCTTTGCGTGAAGTTTGGAATAATTTAAAATATAGAAAATCACTCATTTTAAAATACTAAACTCATGGACCTTACTTTTGGAACTTACCAAATGCATACTAGTGAAAGCATGAAAAACCATCCTACACTAGGCAAGCTTTTTAATTCAATCTTTGGTTATACAAATGTTGGTAATTATGCCCGATTTACCATTTTCAAAAAGCTGGTTAACCAAATTCACTTCACTGGGTCAGAGAATATTCTAGACCTCGGCACTGGCTATGGCGAATATGCGATCAGCTTGGCAAAGGCGCTACCCAATGCCAAAGTACATGCCCTAGATATTGATCAAGGTAGAATCAATGATGTAAATGACGCCTTAAAACAAGCCAAGATTGAAAACATTAAAACCTATTGTCAATTCTTAGAAGAAACAGAAATCAATCATTTAGATTTTGCTTTCTCAGTAGATGTTTTTGAACACATTCTACCCGAAGAGATGCCTTTTAAAACCGTGTTCGAAAAATTGAAAGTAGGTGGTCATTTCTTAGTAAAAATCCCCAACGTAACGCAACGCACAATTTTCCCTGATAAATATTTCGAAGAACATCAAGACTGGCTAGAAAAGGAACACGTGGGTCAAGTTTACGACTTAGACGGTTTGAAAAATCGCTTTCAGGAAGAAGGCTTTGAAATTATTCACGCCTCTTATTCAGATGGCTATTTGTCTCGCTTAGCTTGGGAAATCGCCTACTTAGGAAAAAAACTGGGTATAATTACCCAACTCATTACACTCCCTTTCACCAAAGGATTGATCCACCTAGACCGGGTATTGCATAGCTCTAAATGGGGTAATGCAATACAGGTCATAGGTAAAAAACTATAGTCATGAATACGCCATTAGTCAGTATCATCACCGTTAATTATAAGCAAGCCCAGGTAACATGCGAGTTACTCAATTCCATTAAGAATTTGAACTACCCAAACCTTGAGGTAATCTTGATAGACAATGCTCAAACAGGCGATGACTCCTTGCGTTACCAACAATCACTACCCATGGTAAAAGTACTTAGCGTAGTAAAAAATACTGGTTTTGCTAGCGGCAACAATCTTGGAATTAAGGAGGCAAAAGGAGATTATGTATTCTTGCTTAACAATGACACTGAAATAAAAAATGGTACGATTGAAACTTTATTAGATTGCTTTACCTCTGCACAAATTGGTGCAGTAAGTCCAGTTTTGAGGTACTATGACGCACCCAATAAAATCCAGTTTGCAGGATTTACAGCGATCAATTCGATCACAGGACGAAACGAATTAATTCATACCAAATCTAAAACGGAAACAACCGTTAGCAGCCCCTATTTTCATGGGGCTGCCGTTATGATTCCTAAGTTTGTAATTGATCAATGCGGCTTAATGCCAGAAAAGTATTTTCTGTATTATGAAGAACTAGATTGGTCACGTATGTTTAGGGAACATGGTTATGAAATCCGAGTCTGCCTAGCTGCCGAAGTGCTACATAAGGACTCGATCAGCACTGGAAAAAACAGCCCTTTAACGGTGTATTACAAAACTAGGAACAGGATTCATTTTATGAAAAGTGGCCAAGGCAGCTATTTGCCTTTCCTATCCTTCTTTGTTTTATTTAGCATGCCCAAAAACATACTCACCCACCTTTTCAAATCAGAGTATAAACACCTAAAAGCCTTCTGTAAAGGACTTTGGGATGGGATTATTTTAAATAAAATTGGTTTTCAAAAAATATAGGTCCAATCATTTATCGAGTTTTTGCTTTGTTCATCGGTGCATATAAGTCACTCATCGAAAGCCTCGAATTTAGAGAGTAGGCAGGAGTAGATTTCAACAACAAAAAAAGAAAATCATGGAAACTATATTCTGGATCTCCCTCACAATTGTGTTTTACACTTTTATAGGTTACGCTGTGATAATCTCAATTCTTTCTGGCTTTAAAAGAAAGAAAAAAAAGCTTCCAAAGCTTAGTAATGAGGATTTACCAGAAGTAACCCTTCTAGTTGCTGCTTATAATGAAGAAGATATCATTGAAGCCAAGATCAAAAACTGTCAAAACTTAGAGTATCCTAAAGAGAAGCTCAATATTGTTTTCGTAACAGATGGGTCGAATGACAGAACCAACACTATTATTGAAGCGTATAACGAAATCAACTTGGAATTTAGACCAGAAAGAAAAGGTAAAGTTGCAGCAACCAATAGGGTAATGCCAAACATTACTACGCCCATCACAGTTTTCAGCGATGCCAATGTAATGCTCGATAAAGAAGCGATCAGCGCTATAGTAAATCCATTTCAGTCTAATAAAGTGGGTGCGGTATCAGGTGAAAAGGTTGTGACCAGTCGTGATCAAGATGGAGCAAGCGCCCATGGAGAAGGGGTTTATTGGAAACTAGAGTCTTACCTTAAAAGAAAAGATGCACAATGGAATTCATTGGTTGGATCAGCTGGCGAATTATTTGCGATCAGGACTCATCTCTTTAGCGCTACAGAAGAAGATACGCTTATAGAGGACTTTGTAATGACCATGAGACTGGCCGCTAGCGGTTATAAAGTAGAATACGAACCTAAAGCTATTGCCGTGGAATCCGCTTCAGCTTCAATTGAAGAGGAAACAAAACGTAAAGTAAGAATCAGTGCTGGTGGTATTCAAGCCATAGTCAAACTTGTTAGGGTCCTTAATGTATTCAAATACGGTAAGCTCACTTTCCAATACGTATCACATAGAGTTTTAAGATGGACATTAATGCCCTTAGCTCTTATTGGTCTGTTTCTTTCCTCTTATATGATATCTGATCAAAACTTATTCTACGAACTATCCTTTACAGCACAATTCATTTTCTACCACTTCACCTTCCTCGGTTATCTAATTAGGAACAAGAAAACAAGCTACAAAATGCTTCATATTCCATACTACTTTGTTTATATGCACATATGTGTAATACAGGGCTGGTTTAAATACTTTTCTGGAACGCAAAAAGTAACATGGGAGAAATCAAAAAGAGTAGCACAAGGCTGAAATTCTCAAAGTAAGTGAGGTTTTAATGATCAAGAATAAGTTGGCAGCCAATTCAGCTTATTCCTAACTTAATTTTAAACGTAAGGTAAGTCAACAATAAATTCGCTGCCTTGATTCTTTTCACTTTTTAAATGTATGGTACCTCCATGCATTTCCACGAATTGCTTGACAATTGAAAGCCCAAGACCTGTGCCTTGAATATTCTGAACATTTGTCGCTCTATAGAAGGAGGCAAAAAGCCCTTTCTGATCTTTTAAAGGAATGCCAATTCCATGATCCTTTACACTGATTACTACCTTTTTTAACTTACGAAAGTTGAGTGTAATTACAGGATTACCAGTCCCCTCTGAATATTTGAGCGCATTACTGACCAAGTTGGATAAAATATGATTGAAAAACTGCAAATCAATGGCTACAGGTTGAGGAACACCAGAAACCATAAGGTCTACGGTTCTTCCATCAGCTCTGAGTTGCGTTTGTTGTTTTATTGAAGAGGAAACAATTTCTACTAAATCACTGTGCTCTTTTATAATCTCAACTCTGCCAGACTCAAGCTTTCCTAAGGTCAAAATGTCATTCATTAACAAAGTCACCCTATTGACTTCAGAATCGATTCTTTTTAGATATTTATTATACTCTTCGAAATGCTGAGGCAGTTGATTTTCAAGCTTAAACGACACAAGATCAACATTTTGCTTTATCGTTGTAAGTGGTGTTCTGAACTCGTGAGAAGTCATAGAGACAAATCTAGATTTCAATTCACTCAATTCGCGTTCCCTCGAGAGGGCTTTCTCCATCTCAGCCTGAACTTCCTTTTGTAAAGTAATATCTCGAGCAAATGCGGTAAACGAGTGCACACCATTCCTGATAATTGGAAGAATAGCCAACTCTATTGGGAATTCTTTACCTGCCTTATTCATAGCCGTAATCTCTATGCGTTGATTCAAAACTGGACCTTTGCCTGTGCTTAGGTAATTCCCAATCCCCTTTGTATGTAAGCTTTTATGCTGCGATGGGATGATATTCTCCGTTAAATATTTACCCAAAACTTCATCCAAAGTCCAGCCAAAAATCTGCTCAGCTTGAGGGTTCCATTCCGTTATTTTCCCTTCCTTATTAATTGTAATAATTGCATCTAAAGCAGAATTGATAATGGTACGAAGTTTAGTTTCATTGTCGCGAAGTTCACTTTCAGCTCTTAATTGCTGAAGTTTTGCTTTGGCGTTTTTTAAGCGATTCGAAGCAAGGTTCGCAATTGTGGTGAGCGTAGCTAAGTGCTCATTGTTGAAGAAGTTTTTGTCCGAGTGTTCGCAGTCAATTACTCCGATCACACGGCCATCGGCTATAATCGGTACAGTAATCTCTGAAAGTCGAATTGCATCATCGACTACATACCTTTTATCCTTGCTGGTGTCAGCAATTATTTCAGCAACACCTGATTGTGCCACTGAGCCTACCATGCCTTCTCCAAACTGGATTTTAATTGGATTTATAATTATTCTATTTTTGGCTATTTTTGGGCCATAAGCTGCCAATTGATCCAAACACTGCTCTTCTTCATTCAGTATGTAGATGACGCAATCTTCGAAACCAAATTCATCGATCACGTTTTCAGCGATTTCCCAAGCGATTTCACCCATGTCTTCATTGGTCAGTAATTTTGTCACAAACCCATTGATTGCACTTAGGTAACGTTGATTTCCGGAAAGCTTTTCGTTCCGTGCTGTAAGGTTTTTTCGTTCTGTGGCAAGCTCCTCTTCATGCTCTGAGCTAGCTTTAATAAACCCAATGAACTTGGCAAAAAGATCAATAAACTCTAAGTCATAACTATCAAACTCAATCGGCCGAGGGTTTGGGGATGAAAAATTAACTGTTCCGCGTCTTTCTCCTTTCACATAATAAGAGGTTGCTATATAGCTCTCCAAATTTAAAACTTCAAAAGCAGGATGTCCTGCAAATTCAGACTGGCTGAAATGACTCACTGCAATTTTGGAGTTTGCTTTGTAAGTGATATTACAATAGGTTTTCTCAAACTCAAATTTTTGACCAACGTATAACATATGGTTGTCTTCTTCTACATAGTACTCTTTAATAATGTAGTCTTTTCCATTGACCTCACTCATGATTCCAATTGGCAGGCCAAGATAGTTAGCGGCAATCTTGAGCCCTTGCTTAATTTGCTCAATGCCAGTCATGTCGGGATTAGCTGTAATTTCGTTCAACAGCTGAAGACCTTGCATATATTTATCTAGTCGAGAACGTGTATAGAGCAGCTCTTCCTCATCCCTCTTCTTATCAGTAATATCCAAGTGAATACCCAAGGAACCTATGCAATCTCCATTAATATCATAATTAGGCGCTGCACTAATTAAAACCCATAAGTCAGAACCATCCTTATGTTTTAGATTGACTTCATAAACACTAGCAACACCGTCACTCCTTTTCATATGTTGATTATCTAGAATCTCTCTTTGCTCGAACGAGATAAGAATATCAGAAGCTATTTCGCCTATTAATTCATCAGGACGATAACCTGTAATCGCACACATTGCATCATTTACAAACGTTATCTTTTCTTCCATGCTCACCTCTAGCAGCCCAAACTGAAGGTTCTCAATCATACCACGGTACTTTTTCTCTGAAAAACGAATAACACTATCTGAATCCCGTCTTTCGGTAACATCTCGAGCAACAGCCATCATACCCAGCATTCCCCCTTCATCCTCTAGGATTTGAACATTTTGGCCTATCCAAAGGATTTCGTTGTTAGCACATAACACAGGAAATTCTTTGTAAGTAGAGCTAATTGACTGTGACAACTGGTTACTATAAAAACCTATAACAATATCTCTATGTTCTTTGAGGATCAATTCACGTAATGACTTCGATAGTAACTCTTCTCTAGAAAATCCTGTGATTTCTACTGCCTTGGGGTTAACATAGATAAAACGACCTGTCAAATCAGTTTCATAAATAATGTCATTCGCAGTCTCCACTAGCATCTGGTACCGGTTAATCGATCGCTTTCTGATGACATAGGGTTTTTTATTACTCAACTCGAATGAAACATGGTATAAATCCTCAGAGGGTTCAACTGAAAGCTTAAAAATTAATCCTAAAATGTCACAATTGAAATTGAATGGGGTGAGGACGGGCAATTCACCGATTATCTTTTGAGCTAAATCTTTGGGAATGGGTTCATTTATTTTCAAACGCAATTCATCAAACCATTTCCGTGGAATACGAAAAGTATTCACTAGGATAGCATCCTGATTAATGGTGATTTGAGGTAGATTTTTCAAATTAATATAGTTGTGCGCTACGCAAAGAAAACATTTTCATGTTTGCTTTACCTGAGGTTTCGATGATTTACATTATTTTTCGATAATTGACATGTGATATCAGTGAGTAAAAGTTAAAATCACGATTCAGAGATATTTTAAAAGAATAATCTCATTAAAAAGCCAATCTATTTTAGTCAAATCATAATTTTAATAAAGTAATAAACCATTACAAAGCAGGCAATAAACTTTAATAATGTTCCTGTGAGAAAACCAAGAAAAGAACCAAACGCGGAGCGCATGGCTTTAGTAGAATTTTGTCCAGCACTCAATTCGCCTAAATAGGCACCAATCAAAGGCCCAATGATAATTCCAAATGGAGGGAAAATGAATATCCCCAGTAGAAGACCTATTGTACTCCCCCATATACCTTTTTTAGTCCCTCCAAACTTCTTAGTTCCATAAATAGGGACAATGTAATCAAGGGCACTAACCCCTGCCGCCATTAACCCTAAACCCAACAGCATATCGTCAGAGAAAGAATACTTGTCTGTCCAATGCATTAAAAGAATTGCTATGAAGCTAATTGGTGGGCCTGGGATGATAGGTAAAATACAGCCTAAAATTCCCACTAACATTAAAATTGATCCTAAAACGATAAGCAGAATGTCCATGTCAAAAAATGATTCCTTACTTTAAAGATGCTTAAAATTTGAGCGATAAAAAACATGGATATAAGAAAACAGCTCCTTGCTGTTCAATCCAAAGCCAATACGGAATTGATACTCGATTATATCGATAATCGACAAGAACGGTTTGACATGCTGATGAACTTGTTTTTGAATAATGAATACCAAAGAGCAGCTTGAGTAGTAGATGATATGGCTAGGCGACATTATGTGCTTGTAGTACCTCACTTAAGACCAATGATTATAAACTTAATATTCACAATGCAATAAAACGAAATACAGTCAGGGTTTTGCAGAAGATGGATTTACCAGAAGAACTTTGGGGCGGAACCTCAGACATCTGATTTCGCTTTTTAGCGGATAAGGGAGAGGCGATTGCCGTACAATGTTTTTCTATGACCGTATTGCTGTATATCGCGCGTAACGTAGCTGAATTGAATAACGAACTCAAAATTATTATTGAACGTCAAATGCCTTCCAGCTCTGCTGGATTCAAATCGCGAGGGAATAAAACCCTCAAAGCTTTGGAGAAAATTTAAGGCCGATTTGATTAAATTCAAATCGGCCTTAAGGAAAAGTTTTATGCTTAATTACTTTTCGCCTTTGTACTTGTCTTTTATCACTTCGGGGAAATACTTCTTTAACTTCTTGACTTTAGGCACGGCTATGTTCACAATGTAGGGGTTGCCTCTATTGAGCTCGTAATAATTTTGGTGATACTCTTCGGCTAACCAAAACTCATCGTATTCGGTCACCTTAGTCGCTATCTTTTTTTCGTATTTCTCTTCAGCGTTGAGCTTAGCGATGTATTTTTCAGCTTGAGCTTTCTGCTCATTGCCATGATAGTAAACCTCGGTACGATATTGTGTTCCTACGTCTGGCCCTTGCCTGTTCACTTGCGTGGGATCATGAGTAACGAAGAAAATTTCTAGAAGACGCTCATATGAAATTACCTTAGGATCATAATAAATTTGGATGGCTTCGGCATGAGTAGTTTCACCATAGCTTACTGCTTTGTAGGTAGGGTTCTTCTCTTCGCCTCCAGTATAACCTGACACCACATCTGTGACTCCTTCTACTCTTTCAAAAACGGCTTCAGTACACCAAAAACATCCGCCAGCAAAGGTGGCAATCTCATTACCCTGTTCGAGCTGAGGTAAGCTATTCACCAAAGCAGTTTCATTTGAAGGGCTCGTACATCCTCCAATTGTTAAATTCAATATTAAACTCGTGATAATGGAATAGATTCCTTGCATTTTTTAAGGGATTTTTAACGACTAGTAGAATAACGCCTTTCTACCGGAATGGTTTTTACTTATTGTCAGCTAGCATGCCTTTCAGGTCAGCAGGGGAATAATTAACTGACTTTAAGGTTTTATTATCAGCTGTTCTATAGACTAAAAAGTGTCCATCAGACTCTTCGATATAACTCTCAGTTCCATCCTTTTGTAGATAGTGAATCCTAGTGGCTTCTGCCTCTTCTATTGTTTTACAAGTCTTGCTCATATTCGACCTTTGCACCTCATCAAAAAGCGTTTTGAACTTATCGCCTAGGCCAAATTCTAGAATTGCGCCTGAAAGTACGTATTGAATATCACAGAGGGCATCTGCTACTTCTACTAAATCATTCTGTTCTATGGCCTCCTCTAGTTCCTTTAACTCTTCTGCAATGAGAGCAACTCGCAACTTGCACCTATCTTCTGATGGGATTTGAGGAGTTTTGACTATTGGGTGTTTAAAAGTTTTATGAAATTCGGCTACTGAATTGAGAGCTTGAGGTTCTTGCATAGTTGAAATAAAAAAAGGTCTGCGTTTCACAGACCAAGGTTAAATAAATATTCTCTGATAGTAAACTAGTTCTTCTATTTTTTGAACTTCGGAGGAGTTCCTCCTTCTGGTACAAAAATCAAAGCTGCAGAATTTAAGCAGTACCTCAATCCAGTGGGCGCAGGACCATCTTCAAATACATGTCCTAAGTGAGAACCACTTTTACCATCTACAACTTCCCAACGTTCCATTCCAAAGGAAGCATCCTTAACGAGCTTAATTGCATCTTCGTTTAAGGGTTTCCAAAAACTTGGCCAACCTGATTTAGAATCATATTTTGTTTCTGAACTAAAAATTGGTTCTAAGCTAGCGGCAGAGTAGTAGGTCCCTTTTTCATATACCTTATTTAATGGGCCTGTAAATGCTGCCTCAGTTGATTGCTTTCTTAATACATCAAATTGTAAAGGTGTTAACCGTTTCCTCCATTCTTCTTCAGTCAACTGAATTTCGTATTGAGATTTGTCTTGGTCGGTGGTATTAACCACTTGTGCTGTAGTTTCGCTTTTTAGAGCAATTAGGCTGGCCACAAGTACCACAAACACTCCCGCTATTAAAATAACTTTTGTTTTCATAAGATTTTGCTTTCAATGTTACAACTGACCTACGTAAGAAAAGTTGTAATGGACTGTAGTAATTAGTAAAAATTTAGCCAAATGATGGATTGACGACAAACTTACCATTGGTCATGTTTGAGTTGTCAATTGGGTAGAAAATGATATTTGGTAACTTTATTTTCTTCCAAGGAGCTACAATAGACAATGCTTTTTTAGAAAGCTGATCTGATTTAAGCTGATTTTTAGGGACTAGTGGCTTGGCTTTATCATAAAGCAGAATAGAAACGCCATCTTCCTTCAAGCATCTTTTCAACTCTAAATAGGCTTGATTTTGAACTTCTTTCTCATAATTATTGAGATAATCAAAAGATATCAATCCATCAATAGAGTCATTTTTAAAAGGAAGGCGATTCATTTCACCTAAAACGAAAATCGTATTTTGGGGTAAATCAGATTGAATAGCTTTCAACCGGCCCAAAGAGAAATCCATATGAAAATGAAGTCTATAGCTATTTCTATAAGTCAGGTTGTGAATAGCATCAACATCATGGGTAGAAATGCTCAAAAATGAATTTCCCTTTTTCGGAAGCAGTGAAGCCAATTCTGAAATGTGAGACTCTCCTAACTTATGACTTCTTAAATCTTTGGAGAAATTCAAGTCTGGGTTATCTGAAAACCCAAAGTCTTGGTAAAACTGATCTGTATCTTTTTGAGTTACTCTTTTTAAGGGATTAAGAGTTCTGTTTTTGGAAACAATAGCAGTTTGCTTTTGCAAGTAAATTATACCGTCTATCACAGGGTAAATGTAAGCCTGTGTTTCTGACATGAGCGCTGAGCTTAGTTCGAAATTTAAGGGAGCTCCGCAATAAAAAAATAATTGATGGTCATGGAGTTGAGCATTAACAACCGTTAGTTCTTTCTCAGTCATAAATCTGAGAGATTTGTTAGAAAAGGCACACACTAAAAAGTCTTCCATCATACTATCCACTTTCGCTGAGACAATTATGATACACCAGCAATATCAAAAGCCCTACCAGATTCTACCAAAGTATTTAAATCTAGTTTTTGCTCAAAAAAAATTCCCTGAAAGGGAATTCGATGCAAAGGTAGGACATGGTTTGAGGATTCTTAACAAACCTCCATTAAGTTTCTCTAAAATGGACTTCCATCTGTTTCTACTTTAAGGTATTTATGTGCCGCTAAAAGCATACTCGAATAAAACAACTCTTTACCCACCACAGTGGCGTCATTTACATATTTTATTATTCTTTCGGATTTTTCATGAGAGCCTTGAATACGATCTTCAGCGTACTTCAACAGTTTCCCTCCCATTTCCTTTGTCCTTTTCATAGTATTAAATTTAAATATCCCCCAACTAGTTAATCGTATAATCTTTCAAGATGTTTCATTATTCTAAAGATTTGAAAAACAATTATTTCAACGGTCATTGTGATCCCACAATTACATCTGAAATAAATATAAAGGAATACCTAAAAAAGGGTATTTAATGAGAGAAAAGTCCTTGATTCCAGACTTCAGCCGTTGATTCAAGCACAATGGCCTTTCTCTTTTTGTAAAACTGGTTAATGATCCTATGAACATCAGGAGTGTCTGCATATTGAGTAATGACTTGCTTAACTTCCACTATATTTTCAAAAGCCATGTCTTGTTCGAAAAAACCAAAGCCTTGATATTTACCATTTTCCACCAAAGCAACCGATTTCTCTTCAGGTGTTCTACCCTTCCCTAACAAACAAAAGGACTGCGAATCATCCTTAATAGATTGTATAGCAACTTTAAACCGTTCTTTCTGTTCAAGAAGATTATCTCCGGTGTTAATTGAATACCCGAAATAAAGCATCATCGAAGCTGGCAGACTGCAAAGCTCTGGGTCTAACTTATGCTTTTTCACTAAATCGATCAAATAGTCCCTAGCCCTATCAAAAGAAGTAAAATTAATTAAGGGAAGGTTTCCCTTTACCATCTTGCCAATTGAAAAGCGTTGAAAACCATTACCATCCTCGTAATGGTATAAACCGTAACGTACGTTCGTAAACTTCTGCGCTTTGTTATACACTGGAAAGTGCCTCTTGATTTCTGAGGATTCTAGCAAGAAAGCGATCATTTCATCACCGCAAATCTCATACGTAATATCGTATAGTTTGTCTTTTAGCCCTTGTTTATAAACTACATCGGTACTAGAGAAATGACCTCTGACTCGCTTTTTAATATCATTGGCTTTTCCGACATAAAGCACTTTACCATGCTCATCGTGGAAGTAGTAAACGCCTGTTTGCTCTGGTAAATGATCGAACACCTCTCGCTTAAGGTGGGGAGGTAAATCCGATTCCTTTGAGTTTTTCTTGAGAAAAGAGTCAATTTCATCTTGGCCCTTTTCAACCAAAATTGTCATTAGCTCTGCTGTTGCTTTGGCATCGCCCATTGCGCGGTGTCTGGCATGGTTAGCAATACCCAGCTCATCGCAAAGCCTGCCTAAACTATACGAAGAAAAACCAGGTAATATTTTTCGTGAAAGCCTAACAGTACAAAGTTTTTTAAGGTTTAGGTTTCCGCCTAATTGTTGAAACTCATTCTTCAGAAATGAATAATCAAAATTGACATTATGAGCTACGAACACATTACCCTCTAGCATCTGCAAAATCTCTTTAGCTACTTCATAAAAGCGCGGAGCATCATGAACCATTTCATTGCTAATCCCAGTAAGGTGGGTAATATTCATTGGAATAGGCCTTTCTGGATTAATCAATGACTGAAATTCATCCACTACCCTTTTACCATCATGTATAAGAATGGCCACTTCTGTCACTTTACCGTAATTGGCAGAGCTGCCCGTGGTTTCTATATCTACAATCGCATACACCTCTAAAATTAACGAAGATTTATTGCTCTACTCAATTTAGAATTAGAAAATATTCAACTATTAATTCAATGCCTATTCGTATTTTGAAGGGATGAAAGACATTATGATTAAGAAGTACTCTGGTGACCTTGTACCATTCGATCCTAGTAAACTTAAGGGGTCACTTTTTAGGTCTGGAGCAAGTCGAGCGCTGATCAGCACTATCTTATACGAAGTCGATGGCTGTCTTTATGATGGTATTTCTACTAAGGAAATTTACAAAAAGGCGTTTACTTTACTTAAAAAAGCATCTAATACAACTGCCAGTAGATACCAGCTTAAAAAAGCGATTATGGAACTAGGTCCTTCTGGTTATCCTTTCGAATCATTTATTGGTCACTTATTCGAATACCAAGGGTATAAAGTAGAAACAGGGGTTGTGCTGCAGGGTAAATGTGTAACACATGAGGTAGATGTAAGAGCAGAGAATGATGCTGAATTGCATTTTATGGAATGTAAATACCATAGCAAGCCTAACTTTAAACTCGATGTTAAAATTGCGCTCTATGTGCATTCAAGGTTCAATGATTTAGCCGCTCACTATCAAAGCCAATATCCAAGTAAAAAACTCACAGGTTGGCTTGTCGTCAATACCAGCCTTACGTCAGATGCGATTCAGTATGCTGCATGCAGCGGAATGAAAACCATGTCTTGGGCCTCTCCTGAAAAAGGGAGCCTCAAAGAACGAATAGAAATTTCTGGACTTTATCCCATCAGTTGCTTGTTGTCGCTGTCCAAGACTGAAAAACAAGTTTTGCTTAATGAAGACATTGTGCTCTGCCGTCAGCTGATTGATTCACCAAAGGCCATTGAATTCATCAATCAAAGGAAACGCAAAAAGGTATGGAAAGAGTGTGAGATCTTATCTAAGCCTTTTGCGGTGTAAGAATATTGATGATCATACTGAACAAAACTACTAGAATACAACCTAAAGCATTGTACCATAAAAAGCCCATTGTAAGCGGGCCTGCAGTCCCTTGAACATTCATGTAGTGGACACCCATGATCACAATCTGACTTAAAATAGCACCTATAAAGGTAGCATTGCTTCTTATTTTTTTGAAGAAAAAGGCGACTACGAAAATCCCTAATACAGTGGGATAGAAGAGTGAGCCAATAAGGTTGACCGCTTGAATTAAGTTATCGAAGAGAGACAAAGTAGAGGCAAAAATAATAGCCAAAACGCCCCAAGCCAGTGTGAAAATTTTTGAGGATTTTAGATAATGATCGTCTGTCTGATTTTGATTGAGCTTACGCTTGTAAAAGTCGATTGTAGTAGTTGAACCAAGCGCATTGAGCTCTGAACTCGTTGATGACATGGCGGCTGAAAAGATTACAGCAAAGAGCAAGCCTACCACACCCACTGGAAAAACCTTCATTACGTACGTCATGAAAATATAATCCTTATCATTCGTTTCAGCTTCTGGCAAGGCTACACCAACCAAAGCTTTGGCTTCTGCCCTTAGTTCATCCGACTCTAACTGCAAAGCATTCAATTCAGCCTTAACGTATGCAATAGCCGATTCATCGCCTCCATCGATTGCTGCATTGAGTTCAAATATTGTTTCTCTTTTCGTATCAAAGACCTGCATATAGTCCTTTTCCAAGTCTTTGAAGTCATCAGCATACTCAGTGCTCATCACTTGCTCAGCAAGGTTTTCATTGAAGAAAATTGGAGGTTGATTGTATTGGTAATAAACAAAAACCAAAACTCCAATCAAGAGAATAATGAACTGCATTGGCACTTTCAACAGGCCATTCATCATTAGCCCTAATCTACTCTCAGACAATGTTTTTCCTGATAAATAGCGCTGAACCTGCGATTGGTCTGTACCAAAATAAGACATAAAAAGGAACACAGCCCCCGTTAAACCAGACCAAATATTATAGCGATCCTCTAAATCAAAATTCGTGGTAATCACATTTAGCTTTTCCATTTTACCAGCAACATGAAGGGCATCAGTAAGCCCCACTCCTGAGGGAAGCGAATAGATCACGAGCACACCCGCAACGATCATCCCGCCCATCATAATGGTCATTTGCTGCTTTTGGGTTTGTGTAACCGCTTCTGTTCCTCCAGACACTGTATAAATAATCACCAAAACACCAATTATAATTGTGGTCGCCTGTAACGGCCAGCCTAAAAGAGCACTTAAAATAATGGATGGCGCATAAATAGTGATACCAGCAGCCAAACCCCTTTGAATCAAAAAGATAAAAGCAGCCAGCATCCGAGTTTTTAAATCAAATCGAGATTCTAAATATTCATAGGCCGTATATACTTTCGCCTTGTAGTACATGGGCAGAAAGAATACCGAGATAATGATCATGGCCAATGGCAAACCAAAATAGTATTGCACAAAGCGCATTCCATCAGTGTAGGCTTGACCAGGAGTTGAAAGAAAAGTAATGGCACTGGCTTGAGTCGCCATAATTGAAAGTCCAATGGTCCACCATTTAGAGTCGCTTCCTCCTCTTAAATAGCCATCCATGTCTTTTTTGCCACGCGTTTTATACACGCCATATCCTACTATGGAAACGAGTGTACCAAAAAGTACTAACCAATCGATCCAGCTCATGAGAAATTAACCATAAACAAATAAAACAATACAATAAGAACAGCCAGGGTAATCATCAATAGCCAGTACATACCTGACCAACGTTTAAAAAATGGAGGTTTGCCGTCTTCTTGAACCTCTTCTGCTTTCTTACTCATTATTCCTTATTTTCTAATTGCATCTACCTTAGTGTCTTTTGGCTTTTGATTACCCAAAGAAATCATGTTACTAAAAATACGATAAGCCCCTGGAACACCCGCAGGCAACTCTCTAAACCAAGAGTAGCCTGTGTAAACGAAATAACCTTGACCATATTCAGCCACGAGTAAACCACCGTCATTAGGCGAATCTCCTGGGTCGTTACTTGATAGAATCGCGGTGTATTTTTCGTCCCATTTATCAGGGAAGTACAAGCCCCTCTCTTGCACCCAGCCCTCAAAATCTTTAGCCGTAATTTTATTAGGTCCATCGATTAATGGATGATTTGGCGCTAGAATTCTAACCTCAGCTTCTTCTACCGTTACTCTATCTCTTGATATACTAAAAGGATAAGGCCCAATGGCTGGCTGATTTCTCATGCTCGTGTTGTACTGAGTAATCACAGTACCTCCCGATTTAACAAATTCCATTAATGCTGGCTGAATGTAAGGCATTCTTTCTTCGGTATTGAAAGCCCTGACACCAATGAT
>JBLIES010000056.1:0-17443 GCA_047633135.1 Roseivirga sp. | reverse complement strand
GTCAGATATTGGTTAGTCTGCGCTTGTCGCCTTCGCACCAAAACATCCGCATACAGCTTCGAGAGCAGCTTGACTTTGCTACCATACTTTACCAAAAAGGGCTGTACAAGCAGAGTTTGAAGTTGCTAGACAAGGCGAAATTTCTAGCTATAGAAAACGAGCAAAAGTCCATTGCGCTTGAAATCGTTGAATTTGAAAAAGTAATCGAATCGCAGTACATAACCCGAAGCATAAGTGGGCGCGCCGACCAACTGGCCATTGAGGCCAAAGAGCTGAGCCGCATGAATACCATTGCGAGTAAGCTATCCAACCTTTCCTTGCAGCTTTATGGTACTATGCTCAAATCGGGCTATGCAAAGAACGATGACGAGATGCAGCGTGTCACGGCTTACTTCGAGGCGCGAATGCCCGAGATTCAGATCGATCGACTGGGCTTCCGCGAAATGCTTTGGCTGTATAAAGCCAACTTGTGGCACAGCTTTTTGACGCAGAACTTTTTGTCGAGTTACAAGAATGCCACGCGCTGGGTGGAGCTGTTCTATGGCGAGCCCAAAATGATCACTCAAAATCCCGTCTGGTTTCTAAAGGGCAATCATTACCTCTTGGAGTCGCTCTTCCTTATGCGCCATTTCTCAAAATTTAAAAGTGCGCTGCGTGCTCTTGAAGAAACGGTTAGCGACAAGAGCTTTCCCAAAAATGAAAACAATGATGCCCTGTCGTTTTTGTATGTCCATATCAATAAACTCAACCTTCACTTTTTGGACGGGTCTTTTACCGAAGGACTCTACTTAGTAGATGAGATTGGTGAAAAGATTAAGGTATACAAAGACCGCCTCGACGATCACCATATCGCCTTGTTTTACTACAAAATAGCTTGCCTCTATTTTGGAATGGGCGATCATGCCCACTGCATTGTCTACTTAGAAAAGATTATAGACAACAAGTCCTTGAGCATGCGCGAAGACCTAATGTGCTTTGCCAGAGTGCTAAACCTACTGGCCCGATACGAGGCTGGTTTGGACGAGAATTTCGAGCGTTATTTAAAAAGCACCTACAAGTACTTGATCAAGATGAACGAGTTGCACGAGGTGCAGCGCGAGATGATTCGCTTTTTGCGAAACCTCGACTTGGGCAATGTCCTACCCCATCAGCTCAAAGCGGAGTTTGAGAAACTACACGCTCGGCTAAAAGTGTACGAAGACCATCCCTATGAGAAGCGTGCCTTTTTGTACCTAGATGTAATATCGTGGCTCGAAAGTAAAATTGAAAACCGCCCCGTAGGCGATGTTGTGACGGAGAAAGCAAAACTGTTGGGGAGATCGTAAGAGGCTGGTTAGAGATTGGGAATGTGGGATAATGTTTGGCTAAGCTGCGTTTTGCTGTACCCCCATTTATTAATCAAAACCATGTTTACTCAAATCTCTGAAAAGAACCTCAGTAAATAATGAGTCCTGAATAATATCATATCGGGTTACCCCTTTTGAGTCACCTTTCGTTTAACTGATTTGCAGGCTGTTGAAATATGATCTATCATTCTATCGAAGCGTCTTTCTAGAATTGAGGTTCTAAAACTGAAGCGATTGAATCAAAAGGAATTATTCCTGAATGCATTGATTCATATAGCTTTCATGACAATGTGAGTGCACTCCTCGCAGCCATCTCTTGAAGTTAGTGATTTGGATATGAAGCGTTTTAACTCTTTGCCCTTTGTCAGATAATCTTTGTTTGCAGGTGGGATAGCTCCTTTTTAAGGGAAGGTGCCCTCTCAAGCCATCGGTAGCAGTTTCAATCTTTTTACAAATAGGGCTGTCCGAAATAATTTTAAGAGACTTTGCGCTGCCATGTTTAATCACTTTTGCATAACCTCTTCCAGGCTTTCCATCACGATGTTCTAGTGCGATCACAATCCCTATTTTCTTTTCGGAGTTACTTCTTCCCTATTCTTATTTTTTTGAGGTGTCCAGTTTTCAAATTCATCATCATGGACTTGCCCCTCAATGGGAAATTGTTCACTGCTTTACATTTCTTCCTCAACTTTTGGCCGAAACAGCCAAGCCGTAGTTTTCTTTACGCCAAAGCGTTCCGCTAACCCAATACTATTAGCGCCCTTCTTGCTTGCTGCATTGTCCTAAGCCATTCCGAACCAATTTTTGTTCGATTAAAAACCACCAGAACGGAACCTGTTTACGATTTGTGATTTTTAGGGGTAAGCATATAATTAATAATACCTCCTTTTAAAATGATCTCAACTTGTCTCTTACTAATGTTGAATGCTAGCTGGATTTCTGTTCCTTTTCCAACTACAGTGGCAGTTATTGAATCATTGTTTTTGATCGTTTCCCTAACGTTTTCTATCCTTAAAACATCCCCTTGTTCCAGTTTGTCCCAATCATCTGCATTTTTAAACTCAAATGGAACAATACCAAAATTGATTAGGTTTTGCCAGCCAATACGAGCATAGGATTTAGCGATAGCAAACTTTTGTCCCAAATACTTGGGCGCCAAAGCGGCATGTTCTCTACTTGAGCCTTGCGCGTAATTTTCGCCTGCTATAACACAAAAGCCTTTGTAGTCTTTTTGATTTTCAATGGCGCGATCATAGAAACTTTCGTCAATAGCATAATAAGCAAACTTGCTAATCTCTGGAATATTTGAGCGCAAAGGCAGCACATCGGCCCCCGCTTTCAGTATTCCATCGGTTGAAATATTGTCATCCATTTTCAATAGAATAGGAATTTCCATTTCATTGGGAAGCTCTTCAAAATCGGGAAGAGTTTTAATATTGGGCCCTTTGATTAATTCAGTAGACTCCCCATTAGGGGCAATGAGCATATTGTTGTTGATCTTAATATGGGTGGGTTCTTCCCATTTAGGATATGAAATATTCTTGCGTGTTTCGAGTTCTCTCGGATCGGTAATTTCGCCCATTAGTGCCGCAGCCGCAGCGGTTTCTGGACTACAGAGATAGACCTGATCTTCGAGTGTTCCTGAACGTCCAGGAAAATTGCGGGGCATTGTTCGGAGGCTAATCGTATTGGTAGCAGGTGCCTGTCCCATACCAATACATCCCATACAACCAGATTGGTGAAGTCTTGCACCCGCAGCAACCAAAGGCCCTAGGGCTTTCATCTCCATTAAATTTTCTAAGACCTGACGAGAAGATGGGTTGACATCGAATGAAATATGAGGTGCCATCACATTTCCTTTTACAATTTGAGATACAATCCAAAAATCACGTAGGCCAGGATTGGCCGAAGAGCCAATAACGACTTGTGCTACTTTTAATCCGCTTACCTCTCTTACCGGAACTACTTTTCCTGGACTGCTGGGAAGTGCAATTAAAGGCTCTAACTCCGATAAATTTATTTCTTCGTAATGATCGTAGGTTGCTCCTTCATCGGCTTCCAGTTTAACCCAATCCTCCTCTCTTTCTTCTCTTCGAAGGAATTCACGGGTGATGTCATCGGAAGGAAATACAGAAGAAGTCGCCCCGAGCTCGGTACCCATATTTGTGATAACATGACGATCCCAGGCACTCAAGCATTTCAAGCCCTCGCCATAATATTCTAAAATATATCCTCGCCCTCCAGTCACATCATACCTTCGCAGCATTTCTAAGACAATATCTTTTGCACTTATCCAGTCGGGCAGCTTTCCAGTGAGCTTGATGCCCATAACTTTTGGCATTTTAATGTAATAAGGCTCACCTGCCGAAGCCAGTGCTACATCCAAACCACCCGTGCCCATGGCAAGCATGCCAATGCCACCGCCTGCAGGCGTATGGCTATCGGACCCCAATAGGGTTTTGCCCGGTTTGCCAAAACGCTCCATATGCACAACATGACTAATTCCGTTGCCCGACTTACTAAACCAAAATCCAAAGCGGGCAGCGGCCGACTGAAGAAAGATGTGGTCATCCATGTTCTTGTAGTCCGTTTGAAGTAGATTGTGGTCCACATACTGAACGGCGACCTCTGCTTTAATCTTATTTAAATTAAACGCTTCCAATTCCAGCATTACTAGGGTGCCAGTGGCATCTTGTAACAATACTTGATCGATTTTTAATCCGATTTCGTTTCCAGGAGTCATCTCACCAGACATAAGATGAGCACTGATTAATTTTTGACTAAGGTTTTGAGTTTTCATAGTTGAAAGTTTTATTTTTTGATTGTCCTAGGTCATGCTAACAAACATGCGGCTTCAAAACTGATTTTCTGTCACCTTTGACGTGGTGAATGACGAATATACTCATCTGCACAATAAAGAGATTCTGCATGTTTCCTTAGCTACTGTGTGTCAGTTGGAACTTAAATATATATTTCTTTTCGAAGAAATTCCCAGAAGGTGTAAATCCCTGATACGCCGGGGTCGTTCCCAGAAGTAAAGTGAGTTGCAAGGTTGCTACCAGTGAAGGTAGGACTGAAGTAAGCGAGACTAAGTTGTTTGAACTGACGAACAGGAACGGAATACGAGGCATGGTTGCTTGGGTAAGTAAGTAAGCACATCATCTCAAAGCCCTAAGAATACAAAAGGGCAGCCATGTAGATTCCGCAGGGTTAAACAAAAGGGTATTTATCTTACCCTTCGACTGCGCTCAGGACAGGCCGAGGGAGGTCTCTGTAGCCACGAGTTGGCAGAGCAAAGAAGTCAGCAGAGGTCATAGTACCGATGGGAACTGCGAAGCATTCACGAACACCATTAAAAAATCAATAATGTATGTGAGCGAAACGAGCTACGATAAGCGTGGAGGCCTCACAAATTGGGAAGGACTGAACGCTGAGTAGTTTGAAATTCGATAAGGAAGCTATCGTAAGATTCTAGCCTTATCTTAAACTAGGACAAAGACATAGACGGTGTAAAGAGCGATATGCTATGCTTGGCGAACCGCCGCACTTGCCTGCTGCAAGCAGGTACGAGACCCTTACGTAACGTGGTGTACTCATACTAGATTGATTTTTAAAGGAATTCGTGAGACCGCTGCGCTAAGTTGAGAGGCGCACTCCGTTCCTATTTATGGGCGGAGCCGTCTACTCGATTATATTCTGATTTTATTTCTTCTTTTTGCGCTTATCTTTGAGAAAAGCCCAAATTATCAAAAATATAGAGCCAAGTATTCCGCCTACAGGAATTGTTACAATAAGTAACCAATGGAAAGTCATATCTACCAAGAAAGCCAATGGGAGTGGCAGTATCGCTAAAACGTAAATAGAGATACTTAGATATAAAAATAATTTTTTCATTGGTTTTATTCATTGAATACAACGCCTGCTGTATGTGGCGTTTCGTTTTTAAAGTGTTTCCGTTTGCGTCCCACAGAGCCTTTGCTCTTGGCGACAACTAATTTAATCAAATCGAGTAGTTAGCCATGAGCAAAGGCGAGTTTCTAAAAGTGACCCGCCAAGCGACCCAAGGCAGAGATATGCCATATACAGTTTGTTGGTATGCGTCTTTCATTTTTTTGCGCTATCCGACTTCATCAATATTCAAGCGCTGATCAAGCCATTCCGATTCGATCCAAGAAGAGGCGTTCAAAGTCCGCAGTGTCTGAGCAGCCCTACCCTGCTGTCCGCGCTCATGCCGAGTCCGCCGAGAAACAGCATCAGCAAATTGTACCACGGCCACTCCGAGAGCGCGAAGAGTTGTCGTTCCTTTTTTATCTTTTTTGACGCCTCGTGAATCGTTGGAGAGAAAGCGCATTTCACAAACAGCGCGCCTCCTGGCCCCCGAGTCAAACTGTAACGTCTATTTTAATGGATGCCACGGTCTAGTGCATAGCACTTGCCCTTGATGGATACGTGCTATAAATTATAGGCAAATGTTATTCAATTTTTTTCACCAGCATGAAAGTAAATCTGGGCGTACCCGATTCGCCAAACGATCCACCGTCATGCGTCGAATATGTTGTTGTCATATTCAACAGTTCAAATCCTTGTTTATTTAAGATGATCAATTGTTTGATTACCTCAGAAAAGTTACCTGTGTTATTGCCTCTTTCGGTTTTCCATTCTATTACAGTATGGTCAGCTTCACCTATTGTAATTCTAATCGTCTTACTTTTTCCAAACTCAAAAACATCTAAGATTGCGTACTCTTCGGTTTGCAAATCTTGCCCACTAACTACTGAGCAGATTATCATCGATAAAAAGGTAAGGATGTAGATAGCTCGTTTCATACGTTTATTTTAATGCATACCAACGCCTGCTGTATGTGGCGTATCGTTTTCATAGTGTTTCGGTTCGCGTCCCACAGAGCCTTTGCTCTTGGCGACTACTAATTTAATCAAATCGAGTAGTTAGCCATGAGCAAAGGCGAGTTTCTAAAAGTGACCCGCCAAGCGACCCAAGGCAGAGATATGCCATATACAGTTTGTTGGTATGCGTCTTTCTTTTTTTTCCGCCATCCGACTGCATCAATATTCAAGCGCTGATCTGGCCATTCCGATTCGATCCAAGAAGAGGCGCTCAAAGTCCGCAGTGTCTGAGCAGCCCTAGCCTGCTGTCCGCGCTCATGCCGAGTCCGCCGAGAAACAGCATCAGCCAATTGTACCACGGCCACTCCGAGAGCGCGAAGAGTTGTCGTTCCTTTTTTTGACGCCTCGTTGATCGTTGGAGAGAAAGCACATTCAACCGACAGCGCGCCTCCTGGCCCCCGAGTCAAACTATAACGTCTATTTTAATGCATACCAACGTTTAGCTATGCGCAGTGTCCCGAAGGGCATTGCGTATAGGTGTTGTTGTGCCTAGTGTTTTTACTTTTTTTCAACATAAGAGTAGAATCGTCACAAGTAATTTATCATTCGTTCTCCATTTTATCCATCCATATTCGATTTTTGAGTTCTTGTCCGGATAGTCTTCACATTTAGTTGAGAAATAGATTTGAAGCCAAAATTCTCCATCTCTCTGAATCACGTCCTGAACTGTTAATCGGTCAAATTCACATAGGTTTATTATAATCTCACTTTCGCTATTCCATTCCTTTCTGATTGGATTATCCTTTGTGAATCTTTCGACCGTTGATTGGAGTAAAATTGCGTCCCAAGTCTTAAAGTAGTAGTTGGAGTCGTTTGGTAGGTATCCAATTTCCGTGTCGTTCACTAGTATTTTGTAATAGTCCTTTGTCTTTTCCAAGCAGATAAAATGGTAAAGTCCATAGTCTGGCTTCAGGAAGAAAGGGAATACTTTGTCTGAGTCCCAATTTTGAGTTAAATCCTTATTCTTAAACAGGTTTTTAGGTGTCGACAAGTCTTCAAATTCGTATGGGTTAGACGCAATTGCAAATCCAATCCCTAAGTCCTTTGGAGATTGATTTTGTCCAAACGAATTCAGTACGAGTAAAGTCAATAATATGGTGATACAGTGTTTCATTTTTTTCATTAGGCACAACAAGTAAATAACCGCAACTGAGTTGCACTTATCCCCTATATTTCGCGAATAAGCGCAACAGAGTTGCACTTATTCCGCTTGTGGGCTTATTGACTTTCAACAACACCCTTAGTATTCTACTCCCAAAACTCCTTAGAAAAATCCCACTCCTTCTAATCGGCTTTGGTTCCTCCCAAAAATAAGAAAATCCGCTCCAGTTTGAACCAGTTGTGGATAAGACTTGAAAAGTCGGCGAGGAGTGAGGCCCGTCAGCATGCTAACATAATGATGGTCTAAGTCAGTATTTCTTTCCATTGATCAGATTCGGCCACTTCTTCTAACACTTTGTTTCGTGCTTTGAGCAAGTTGGTCATGTACTTTTCAAGAACGATCTGATCGACCAGCTTTCCCAAAACACCGAATGGCGCCTCGTAGTCAAAAATATCCGTCATTAGCGTTCCTCCATCTGATTCTATAAAGTGGTGCTCGTGTTTAAAACGTTTAAAAGCTCCGCTGATCATCTCATCAACGAAATAGGATGGGCGATCATAGGCCGTGATCTTTGATGTAAGCTTTTGGTAGATGCCGAAGTGCTTCGCTCTCCAGGTGACGGTTTCGTTGAGGCCGATTAGTCCGCTGGTTTTTCCAGCTATTGCTGTCTCATTGGTTTGTTGGGTTGAGAGCTTGTGCAGGTCTACACTTCTGGAAAGGTCAAACACCGTTTTTATGTTGGCATTTATGTGAGTTTGAAGTTTTATGGTGGGCATTGGTTGGCCTTGGAATAAGAAGTGGGTTGATTGTGAACGGTTCTCGGCTTTTCGAAGTGGTGGATTTACAGCACAAATGTTCACTTGAAAAACTGAACTTGAACCTTGCACTAAACTGTCATAGAAACACTGAACCCGCCATTTTGCAAAACCGATGTTGTGCACAGGTATTTTTATTACTTCATAAAATTAAGAATTTGTGTTTTTATACTTTGATCATCAGGAAAGGCCCATTGTTCAGCTATTTTACCATTACTTATTCGGTAAATAGAAACTTCGTATATCTCAATTTGAGCTCCTGTCGAATCAATTCCTTCGTACGTTTTGGTATGAGTTGCTGAGGCTTTATAGCGTGTTACGACTTTATCATTTTCTTGAATAATATCAACTATTTCTTCATTCCAATCAGGAAAAATTGTTCTCCAGTCTGAAATATTTATTTTTGATTCTTTCATGCCTAACCATTTTTCACTAGTTAAATAATGACAAACAAAGTCAGAAGTTAGTATATCATCTAAATTGTCAATTTTATCCCCACTCCAAACTTTGTGATATTCCAAAACAACTTCTTTGTTTTTCTCTAAAATCGAATTCTTGTCAGTTGATTGGCATCCACATAAAAGGAACAAGGTTGTTAGTGTTGTTAAAAATGCTTTATTCATAATTATCGGATTTGAAATGTTATGTTTTTTGTTACTTGTGCTACAACAATCGGATAACACGCACCAGTGCGCTTTTACCCGTAATATCTCCGAATAACACGCACTAGTGCGCCTTATTCCGCTTATGGATTTACTGAAGTTCGGCAAACACCGAACGGTAAACCATCGCCAAAACTTTCTAGCTCTATGATTTGCCCTCCAATCGGCTTTGGCTATTCCTAAAAATAAAGAAAAACTGCTTTGTTTCGAAGCAATTGTAAATAAGACTTGAAAAGTCGGAGAAGGGATTGGTTTTGGATTTGGCCGCTAAAGGGGGTGTAAAATAAAAGCCGCACGATGCATCGCCTGGCTTCTCAAGCAGTGCTGTTTTTTTTGGCGCCTGGTCGCCAATCCTAGTTCTCTTAAGAGCTACTGACCCAGTAGAGACAGAATCGGTGCGTGAGTGCCAAAACAACCGTACTTACAAATTAGTTACACCTATACCCGAATATTTCAAAGATAAGTGCAGCCAGTTGCACTTATTAACTTCCTGTGGTCGTGAGACCGCTCAGCACTTCGCCACTAATCTTATCCGTTTCTCTACTTCTTTCTTCCCAAATTTAATGGAAATGCGGGCATATTAAAATTGGGGGAATTGCCTCGGGGTGACATATACCGAGGAGCGGTTCAGTCATATTTGGATAGTTCACCTCCCACCTTTTCATCAATCTTTAGAAAAGCCCACCTGTGTTTCTTGCTGTGCTGCGTGAGAGCGCTCCTCTAGGTCGCATAGTTCTCCATGAGAGCAGGACAAATGACCAAGTCTATTTTTGATGAGCTGGACAGACTCCTTTCAATTGCAACTCGGCCTGGCCCCAATTCTCTGCAAATGTGGGCCTTCATTTGCAGATTTAAAACACTTCGAGCAGTGTGCGAAACCAACTAGTGATTAGTAATGCGGTGCTTAACATCAGGGTTTATTTCATCACCGTTTTTTACAGAAAAAGTCGTTCATTTAAGCTTACATTTAAAAGACATTTAAGCTTATATTTAAAAGAACAGTTAAGATATGATTGGTTCAGAACGATACACTCAAAAGACATTGTTGATTGGATTACTATTGCTTTTTAGCAATGCTGTTTTTTCTCAGAGTCCCTCCGCGGGGACATACCTCAATGACACCCTAAACATTGGGGAGAACAAAGTGATACAAGCAAGCCAGGCACCTAGCGCGTATGACTACCTCAGTGTGACTTCCCCTACATTGCCAGCAAGGCAAATGGTAATCGACCAGGCCACAGGTGCAATACGATTTACAAACCCACAATTGCCCGGCTCACACCTGATCAGGGTAAGAGCAGGTAGCGCAACAGAATACGCCACCAGTGAATTTGAATTGGAAGTGTACCGTGAAACAATGCCGGAACCCTGCGGTCCTTTCCTCGATGGGGGCCCTATGTTTAGTGATACCCTTTTTACTTCTTCTCCTAGTCAGTATGCCGGCGTAAACATGCAGATTCTTGACTTCAATAATGATGGCATGCAAGATTATATCTACCAAAACAGGGAGACTAGACTGGTCTTAATGCTAGCCAGTGAGAATGGCGGGTATCAACAAATAATGACGGAATATTTATCCGGGTACGATTTATACGAAACTTTTGGTTGTACTGAAGCGGAAACTACACTTCCGCAACAGATTGCAGACATCAACAATGACGGGAACCCTGATATTCTAATGCTCTCAAAGAGCGTCACTGATCCTGAAATAAGTCATCTTTTGATACTACTCGGAGATGGGGGTGCCAGCCTTGAAACGTATGCTGATTCAATCCTTATAGATATGAGTTATACGAGTATTACTTGCCCCTGGACTACTCATCCTTTTGCATTAAATGATCTTAATAATGATGGAAATCTTGACCTAGTAATAATAGAGTCATCAACGTTAGTTTTCGATATTTCAACAACCAAAATCCGCCTGTTTTTAGGACAAGGAGATGGAGGCTTTACCCCCTTGCAAGAAGAGATATTTGAATTTGAGAATAACTCCGAAATATCATTATTGTCTGTTTACAATATGCAATTCGGTGACCTTGATCAAGACGGCGATACAGACATCGCATTGTTTTCAGGACTTCCTGACAGATCCGCACTTTTACTTGAAGATTTTGGAACAGAGTTTCAAGAGATGACACTAGTAAATAGTGAATTGGGTCAAACATTCTCACAGGGTTGGTTTGAGGGTAAATTGACAGATTTCGATCACAATGGCTTCCCTGATGCTATATATAGAAGGGGCGATTCCTTGAAAATATGGACGGGGGATGGCGATGGGACTTTTTCATTGGAACAGAATCTGAATCCGCTAAGCCCTACTTCGCTTAGAGCATTTGTAAAACTTGCGGATGTTAATCAGGACAATGAAGTGGATATATTGGTTTCTGAGATTCTCGTTGGAGAAAATAATATTCCCCTCAATAGTTCAAAAATAACAGTTTCATATGGGAGTGCTGAAGGAGTTTTCTCTCCACTTCAAACCCTGCTTGAGACCGATGGAAGGATCGTTGACTTTACGGTGGGTGATTTTAACCAGGATAAAAGCTCCGATGTATTGATTACTAAGGACTCATGGATTACTATTGGGTTTTTTACAGAAATAATACAAAGCCAACATATTTTCTATTCCAACAAAGGGTTGATTGAAATTTCTGGAAATAACAATGTTATTGCTTCAGGAGATGAAACACCGGATACCGAAGATGGAACTGATTTTGAATTCGCTGGAATCAGTAGCACGGTTACCCGCAGTTTCTCCATCAAAAATGACGGATCGACCCCTTTTACAATCCATAGGGATTCTGTATCCCTCGAAATTGTTAATGATTTTTTGGTAGTGGACAGCGTATTTTCCGATAGTGCTTTTTATCAGGTGTTTCCCTTGGTGGTTGAACCCGGGACATCAGAATTGATACGTGTCAGCTTTTCTCCGCAAGCACTCGGTACGCAGCTAAATACCTTGCATGTCAAGTCTGTCGCATGCAATATAACGGACTATAATTTTAATCTTTCAGCCACCGGAGCCGTTCCCAGTCTTGGAATATATGAAGCTACGAGTGTTCAGGTAGGAAGCTCTGTGGTCATCGCTCCCAATGGTGGAGTCCCCTACGGAGCTATTCAAGCCGCATCGACAACCGATTTCAAAGGTAACTTGACTGTGGATAATGAAAGTGGTGCGCTAAGGGTTAGCAATCCGGTACTTGCCGGCGATTATGAAATCACGCTCTATGCCTTTGAGGAATCACTCGAGTATGAAGACACTGGAACATTGATTCCAGGATTTACACAAGTAAGGACGCTTGCGCTTTCCGATATGACCACTTTCGTACTTACTGTACTTCCGCAAGAATGCAGCGATGGCCTCTTTAGTCCGGGCGATACAGTGTACACCAATATCAACTCCCACGGCGTGCATATTGCAGATTTTAACCGTGATGGAAATTTGGATTTTATCAATCCATATTCAGTATCAATCCCCTTCCCCGATCCGGATGATTTTCCTGCCCTACCAAATCTGAATGGTGCCTCAGTGCGCTTGAATAACGGCGACGGAACATACCAAGGCCCGAATCTGATCAGCGAAATTGATTCACTCTTGGAACTTATCGTAGGATATTCTCCCAGATCCGTTGCGGTAGCAGACTACGACGGAAATGGAATCCCAGACATTGCCATCGCCAACGCCGACCCGGTAGGAAATGTATTTATTCGCGGTGGAATTGGCAATGGGACCTTTGCGCTTCCTGATCTGCTTGGAAGCGGAATTGTGCCGCTTACAGGCGCCTTCTCAAGGTCAATAAAGACAGGCGATTTCAACAATGATGGTTTCCCTGATTTAGTGATAGTAAATTATGGTATTTCCAATCCATTCCCCGTCCCATTCTCCAGTGTGGTTACTGTGCTCTTCGGAGATGGAATGCTGGGGTTTAGGAATACTCCGACTGATGGCACTGTTCCTATGCCTCCCGTTGTTAATGTTGTGGGAAATAACTCCGGTGACATCGTTGTTGGAGATTTCAACAACGATGGAGAACAAGATTATGCCACGGCAAGCTACGCGGAAGATAAAATCTCGATTCGACTTGGCAATGATTTAGGATATTTCGAAAGTGGAAGTGATGTTTCCACATTTGTAGGCGATAATCCATCTTCTATTGCCCTTGGCGATTTTAATGGAGATGGCAATCAGGATCTCGTAACGACAAGCCAGAGTCAAAACACGGTGAGTGTGAAACTGGGTAATGGAGACGGAAGTTTTATGGATGACATAGACAGAACGTATGCCACCGGAGGAGAACCCGCTGATGTAAGCGTTGCTGATTTTAATGGTGACGGAAATCAAGATCTTGCTGTGGCAAACGAATTAGACAATACCATCTCTATCTACCTCGGTGATGGACAGGGAGCGTTTACGCTGAATGATATTATTCCAACTGCGTCAGGCCCTGTATCATTAGATGTGGGAGACATGAACAATGATGGATATCTTGATTTGGCTGTATCGGCAAGTAACAGTGGCTTTGTGCAATTGATTTATGGAGATGCGCCAGTGATTGGAACCCTGGCTGCTTCAGGAAACGGGCAGGCAATTATCTCAGGGAGTATTGAAGCTGGTTCTGAAAACCATACGGTTTTTGATACCACAGCAATCGACAGAACTGAAAGTAGGATGTATACACTCACCAATACGAGCGGTGTTTCCATCATGCTCGATGAAGCATCTATCAATTTCGATGGAGCAGACAGTGAGCTGTTTGATTTAGGCGATACGACCTTTCCCACATTGATTGAGTCTGGAGGTTCTTACGAACTGGAAGTACTGTTCTCACCTCAATCGATCGGAACCAGTGTAGTCGTTCTAAATGTAGATAATGTGGTATGTGATAACCCAGTTCATTACATGGACTTCACCATTGAAGCAACGGCAGTGCTGCCCGCAACGCTGGGTGTTTATCCAGATACTGAAACATTGCCAGGCGGAGGCGGTATTATTCTGCCCGACGCAGCTCCAGGTCTGACAACGCGAATGACTGCCATGAGTGCGTCCAATCTCTTCGATGGAATTCTAAGTGTTGATCCTGCTACGGGTGATGTGGTGGTGAGCAAGACGGGTAATCCAGGTACGTATACTATATACGTGTATGCCTTTAATCAGTATGACATCAGTACGGTGAGCTCCTTTGAATTGACGGTAACGGATCAGGCATGCAGCATTGGCGCCTTCGAGCGGTCAAGTTATCAGAATGATTCAGAAAACAATACCGCCAATGAAGTAGTTGTGGGAGACATCAATGGCGACGGATTCCTGGATATGGTTGTTCTCTCAGGAAATGAAGGCAATACAGCTTTTAGCCAGTTGATTTATTTGGGTACTGAAGAGCCTTCTATCTTCACAATACTGGAAAATAGTGAAGATGAGCAAGCAACATCCATAGCCTTGGTTGATTTCAATGGCGATGGATTGCAGGATATGGTTAAGCTTTATCCAGAATCAGAAAGCATTGCGGTTGAACTGGGTGCCGGTGATGGAAGCTTTAGTCCACATGCCACTTTTGAGTCAGGGCCAGAGCCACACAGCTTGTTTACCGGGGACATTGATGCAGATGGAAATACGGACCTTGTAATAGCCAACAAAGTCTTTGCTACGCCCATCAGTATACTCCGGGGAGATGGGCTCGGGAACTTCTCATCGCATGAAGCGCCCGCCCTATCAGGCGCAGCAAATATTGAACTTGGTGATTTCAACCAAGACGGATACATCGATATACTTGCCTTTATGGCAGATGCGCTATTGCTATTGGAAGGTGACGGAAGTGGTGATTTTAACAACACCGTTTCTTCACCCATACAAGAGCCTAGTTCACCTTTCAGCTTTTTCTCCACAAGTAATATTGAATCCACCACAGGAGATTTTAATGGAGACCAAGTGCCTGATATTGCTTATTCAAATGACGATCGTGCATGGCTACACCTTGGGTTAGGGAATGGATCATTCGATACAGGTTTTGATTTTGACTTTAGCAATGGTACAGATGAATTGCTGAGCGGCGACTTCACCGGCGACGGCTTCCTCGATATCGCGATGGCTTCCTTGTCTTCGGTGCCTTTTAATCGCGGTATCTATTTATACATGGGTGACGGCGGGGGTAATTTCACATCTATTATGAGTCTTACTTCAGAACAATATACTGCTGGAGGACTGGCGAGTGCCGATTTCAACAGAGACGGAAGGATGGATCTTACCGCTTCCTTATCAGGGGTTTCCATTTATTGGAATGCAGCTGCTATAAGCGTACAATCCATTATCGACGGATCCACATTTGTGATTGACAACAATGATGACAGCCCAGCGATTTCCAACCAAACTGATTTTGGTGGGGTATGCGTCGGAACAGTTCTAAAAAATACGTACTTCATCCGAAACAATACGAATGCGGAGGTGACATTTAATGAAGCCGACTTTAGCATCAGTGGAAGCGATCAATTCACAATTGGTGATATTTCATTTCCAGTTTCACTCAGCACTAACTCATTGCTGTCCTTCACACTCACTTTTGCTCCATCAGCTGAAGGAATAATAGAAGCTGTTGTGCACATTGCCTTTGACGATTGCTTGGATGGCGATTATGACTTTGCGATTCAAGGCATGGGTGAAACGATAGATCCTCTTACACAGGCTGTCTTGGGTGCATACCCCCAAAGCAACGTTGTAAGCGGACAAAACCTGACAATCAGTCCTGATAATATTCCTGCAAATACGGTGGCCCTGCATGCGGTTGCGCTGCCAGTTTTTAATGGTTCATTCACAGTAGATCTTATTAGCGGAGATGTACAGCTTAGCAATGCCGACCAGCCTGGTATGTATGCAGTTACGGTTTATGCGATCGGTGAATCAGTCTGCGATTTGGCCATGACAACCTTTCCTCTTGAAGTGCTGGCACCTGAATGTAGCAATTCCAGTTTTGTGGAGATGCAAACGCTCCATCCTGCAGAAAATGCAACGCAGGGAACATTCTGGCAGAGTTTTACAAACATGGTAGTCTGCGATTTTAACAACGACACATACCTCGATCTCTTGGGAACGCTTTACAGCGAGTCTTCGGCCATACTCTACTTTGGTGGTGCCGATGCTTCATTCGAAGACAGTGTCTCTATTTCACTGGGAGAAAGCCCGAATGAATTGCTAACTGCTGATTTCAATGGGGATGGAAACCTAGATATTGCAATTGCCTACGGGTTTGCAGTTGACAAAACTCTTTCAATTGAATTGGGCGATGGCTTGGGTAACTTTACCCAATCTTATGTATCAGAAGTACAGCGTTTTATTGGAGGTATTGCTGTAGGTGATTTAAACAGCGATGGTATCCCCGACCTGATCGTCAATGGTTCTACCGATGTAGAGGGCTTAGCCACCTATGGATATAAAGTTCTCTTCGGTGATGGTCTGGGAGGTATTTCAAAAACCAATGTTACAGACCTGGATTTCGAGTTCGGAACCTTCGTGTTGGGAGACCTGAACCAGGATGGCTTTTTGGATGGCGTTATCAACGATGGAGTTTCCAATGTCATCCGGGTGTTTCTAGGTGATGGCACCGGGTCGCTAAGCGAGACAGTGCTTTTGGATGTATTTTCCAATCCACGATATATAGAGCTTTCAGACCTCGACGCCGACGGAGATATAGACATCGTAACGGGGAGCCGTGTCACTGGAAACAGCCGGGTAACCATCTATTTGGCCAATGCAGATGGCACCTATGCAAGCGTCGAGGATGTTGGGCCATTCTACTCCATCCTTTCGATGGATGTGTCGGACTATAGTGGTGACGGTCTTCCTGATATTTTAATTGAAAATGGATTTGAGGGTGAAATACTTGTTCTCACAGGAAACGGCGATGGCAACTTCATGGATGCTGTAAGCTCTCAGAAAAGTGGACTGTCCGCAAGTTTAGTGACTGCAGATTTTAACAATGATAGCATCATGGATCTTGCATTTGCTGATCAATATGTCAACAGCGTTACGCTGTATAAAGGCATTGCGTGTGGAGCCACACTTGGAGTTGATCCAGAAACCGCGAGTGAAGGGATTGTTTTCTCCCTCTATCCGAACCCTACAGAATCCTTTGCCACTGTGAAGTGGACTGAAAAGACACACATAGAGAAACTAAGCCTGTCGGTGTATGATATGATAGGTCGCAAAGTGCGGGAATACCCAAACATCCAAAGTTTTGAAGGAGTCAACACCTTCGAGTTGGATATGAAGGGTACGATCCCTGGAACTTATGTTCTTAAAATAGAAATGGATGACAAGGTTTCAAGTAAACTATTCATCAAAGTAGACTGAACAATGGGATTCTAAATGATGTATTTCATCTTAGAATCCCTATGCTACTTTAGGGTCGGGTAAACTTGTGCGGAGGAGCTAGCGGAGGAGCAAACTTTGGCGAAAACGTTCAATATAAGATGTGGTAGCTGACGGGAGGAAGCTACGCATTCTTATACGATGTTGTAGCCAGTTTTTTTTATTTCACACAGCTCTGTCAGATCCATTTAAAAGCTAATAGTGTCCAATTATATATTTTCCATTTCCTTATTTCAAGTCACAGAAATAAGCAAA
>JBLIES010000055.1:0-17641 GCA_047633135.1 Roseivirga sp. | reverse complement strand
TAGCTTACTCACTATTCACAAAAAACGTAAAGCGGAAAAAGATATTTTTAATTATTCCATTAGTGCTCGTTGCCTTTTTATCGAATCGATATATCAGCAATAGAGTAATGCTTTGGTGGGAAGTACCACCCGTACCGATGGATCAGGTTGGGATCTATGATGTGGGAGTCGTTTTCTCAGGCGTTACAAAAGGTAGCAAAGCGCCTTATGATCGAGTCTACTTCGAAGATGGGGCTGATAGGATTACTCATACTTTACAACTTTATAAAGATGGCAAGCTGCGACATATCATTGTGAGTGGTGGCTTGGGTTTTCAACAAAGGAGCTCGAGCATTGCTGCTGAAAGACTCAGGAGTTTCTTGGTGATGGCGGGGGTACCTGATTCTGTTATTACCGTGGAGCCTAACGCAATAAATACTTATGGAAATGCAGTAAATAGTGCAGAAATATTAAGACGAGATTTCCCTAATCAAAAATACCTCTTAATCACCTCAGCATTTCATATGAAACGCTCTGCAATGTGTTTAACGAAGCAAGGGATTGAGTTCGATCAATTCCCTGCCGGTTACCTCACCGATAGACCGACAATGGACTTAGATGATATTTTTATCCCAAGAGCGGAGTCAATAACTAAATGGGAATCGTTAATTAAAGAGTGGGTTGGAATTGTCACCTACAGGATGTCAGGTTATCTCTAGGTAAGATTAAAAAACGATTACGTTCACCCCTTCCAGCATCTTAATGATGTCAGGTACTTCCTTCATCTTTAAAAAGTAATTGATGTTTTTACCATCCCTCTTACTTCCTAAGACCCCCTTCATTTTTAAATTAGCCAAGTGATGTGAAGTCAAAGATTGCTCTAGGCCAAGGTAAGCGGTGATATCGTTTACCGACATTCTTTCGTTTCTGCTGAGCAGATCAATGATGCCTACGCGCATTGGATGCGCTATTGTTTTCAGTACGAAGGCGATTTTTTCAACGCGCTCGTTGTCTATCTGCTCTTCCATGTGATAGTGTTTTCTCAAATATATGATCATATGTTCATGTAAAAAAGAAAATGATTAGATATTCTACTTCTTTTTTAAAATTTCTTTGTCACTCTAGTTTTTCAGATTTAAAATACCGTCCAATACAAGTAAAAATATGCTATTCATCACATATGTTAAATTTATGAGAAATGGAAAGGAACCATTTAATCAACTTCCCCTTCTGTGAATACTGTTTTACTGACTGTCTAAAAACAATTCTTACCTCAACTCTGCTGTTTTATTGTCAGCCACTGGATTTATAATTCCAAAACCATCTGCAGGTAACCTGTTTAACGCTATGCCCTTATTAACCAAGTATTGCTTTACAGCATTAGCTCTACTTTTAGATCACCTGAGGTTTCTTTCAGCATTAGCAGTACTGTCTGTATACCCGCCAATTCTAAACTAAAGTTATCCTCCTTCATCGAAAGAACAACTTGGTTTAAAGAACCATTAGAAGAAGACTTCAACACATCACACCCTGAATTGAATTGACTATCTTTCACAGCAATTTCTAGCACTTTTTTAACTTCCTCCTTTACCCCTGGGCAACCACCATTAGCCGCTAAACCAGCCGTTTCATAGCAATTATCATCGCTATCAGGACAGCCATTTAAGGTGCCTGCAATTGTTGGGGAAGCGTCATCGCTATCTTAGAGTACCTGGCCAAGGACAACCTTGGTTCTTAGCAGGACCAGCTTCTGTTAGGCAAGCGTGTTCTTTATCGAAAATACCCATCCGTGTCAGAATCCTTTTTACCACCAAGACCGAAAGAAACCCCAACAGCATACTACAAGTGATTTGAAGCAAAATCGATACATTTTTTATAAGCTGCTCTAGCATTGATCTCAGCATTCTCAACTACTTTGAATTATAAGCCAGCTCCTATTTATTGGCAGCATGCTATAGGCACCTTCATTAAACTCCTCGTATGTGGAAGTATTTTAAAAAAACTTGTTACACCGTAAGCTGTGAAGACATGAGGTGCAACTTTCGACCATTTTTTAAAGATGTAGCCACTGTCAAATTTATTAACTCCTCTTAAATCCAAATCGGTGACTTTACTATCAAAAATATCGTTGTAAACGCTTATGCTGAGAGAAAAACCAAGCTCTAAATCAAAACTTGACTTTAGATAACGTTCCACTCCCACGCTGAATCTCAGGTCATCAAACTGACCGAACGTAAAACAGCCATCATAAAATTTGTAATCGCGCTTATTGTTTGTGCACTCTATCGTTAACCACCAAGGTGAATCCTGTTTGATCCTATAGAGCCAAATAGAGCGTTGCGGGAGCAATGAGAGTAATAGTTATATTTAAAGAAATGGGTTCAAAAGACCTATCACCAAAAATAAACTTATTCGTATTGTGTTACTCGATATAAAATTGAGTGAAAAAAAACCCTATTTCAAGAAAGAGCCTACAATGAAAAAACATCGATTCTTTAGTTTGAGACACCTTTCTCTAATAGGAACAAAATGTTACTTTTGATTTTATGAAGATTGGACTTTTATCGGATACCCATAGTTTTTTAGACGAACGCATTGCGCATCATTTTAAGGATTGTGATGAGGTATGGCACGCAGGAGACGTTGGAGACTTTAAGTTGATCGAACAACTTGAAAAATTTAAACCGCTCAGGGGGGTGTATGGAAACATTGATGATCAAAAAGTTAGACAAGCCTTACCCTTAGATTTACATTTTGAAATAGAAGGCATTCAAGTGTTCATCACACATATTGGCGGCAGTCCACCAAGATATGCCAACGGAATTAAGCAGAAGCTAAAAGAGTTTCAGCCAGCTCTTTTTATTTGTGGTCACTCCCATATACTCAAGGTGATGCCAGACCGCAGCCTGAACAAAATGCTGTTTATGAACCCTGGAGCAGCAGGACACCATGGCTTTCATAAAGTCAGAACTCTTTTACGGTTCGACATCAGTGAAGCTAAAATTCAAAACCTTGAAGTAATAGAGCTGGGGTCGAGAGGACTCATTAAAGCCGCTAGATAAGAGGTCTTGAGGTTATTCAATATCTCATCAAAAAAAATATTGTAAACACAAAAAACAATATTCAAGTGCACCTAAGGGTAATTATTGAGACTCATTTATTCGAAGTGCTGGATTTGTATTTATAAGGTATCACTAGACATTAAATACAGTATTCAACCTCTCTCCTTATTCAATGGGAGATTTTGGTAGTTTTTGATTTCCACAAGTCTAAAGTTAAAGTAAGCAAATGACAGGTTTACAAAGATTAATCTATGAAAATGGCACAAAGAGGCTTAAATTTAAGCAGCAGTTTGACAAGAGAAATACCGTATGAATTAGACTTCACTGGCATTAATGATTCCCAATCATGCCTGAAAAACAACCTTATGGAACCCATTTAAGCCAATGCAAATCCTTAAAACCGCTTCTCTAAGCATTGAATACAAGAATACCATCATGCGAATATGGAATGAGGAGTATCCTGTAGGTTTAGTTTATGAAGATCTAGCAGCATTTGAAGTGTATTTGTCTAAGATAGGACAAGCCATGCACTATCTGATTGTGGAAGAAAACCAATTGAAAGGCTGGATGGCTACTTTCGACAGAGAAGATGAACGATGGTTTTCAATCATTATCAGCCCCAACTGTCAGCAGCAAGGTTTAGGTAGAATGTTATTAAACGAAGCTAAAAAAGAACACATTCCTCTCAATGGTTGGGTAGCCGACCATGACAATGACTTAAAAATAAATGGCCTTGCTTATTTATCACCCTTAGGGTTTTACTCTAAAAATAAGTTTGTAGTGATGAAGGAAACTAGACTTGAGTTAAAGAATTTATCTGCGATAAAAATCAAATGGCAGCCTTAGTTATTCAATAGATTTGGCCCGCTCCCAAACGACAGTTCTACCGAACGTTGTCATTCCAACATAGCCTCGTACTTCTAGTTTATCCCCCTCGAGTTTAACTATGCAAGAATAAGTTTTGCCATTCTCCGGATCGTAAATTTCGCCTCCATCCCATTTCTCCCCATTGAATTCAAACCCTTTGATAAGGTTTACCCCAACGACTGGGCGGCTTCTTAGAGACTTTTCGTTATTTTCTTTATCTGTTTTTGGCTGTCCTTGTTCATTCAAAGGCTCTTTGAGCCAAACAATCTTACCATTGTATTGATTACCTTGTTTATAAATTTCAATTTTAGCCTTATTAGAATCTGTCATCCACATTCCTAAAATGGCATCGGCATTCGCAGGAGGTGCAGTAGTATAGGAGGAAAACAACAAGGCAAACAAAGAAACAACAAGCTTCATACTTTCGGTTTTGATTTTAGTTACTTTCAACCTCGCTAAAAAATTTATAAATTTTTAATGGAACACGAAATTCTAGAACAAAGGTTACTACTTCTTCCTGAAAAAGCCATTTATTGGAAAGAAAAAGGTTTACTCATTTTAGCAGACGTTCATTTAGGCAAAGCTGGTCATTTCCGTAAATCTGGAATTCCCGTTTCAGACCTTATCCATTCCAAAGATATTTACACCATTGAAAAGTTGATCAATCTGTTTCAACCAAAGGAAGTAATGTTTTTGGGCGATCTATTTCATAGTGATCACAACCAAGGCTGGGAGATATTCGGCAGATGGTTAAAGTCAAAAATGCCTCTCCAATTCCGGTTAGTCTTGGGTAATCACGATATTTTGGAAGGTTTTAACTATGATTTACCAAACCTGATACTCTGCGAAAGCATAAGCATTGGGCCATTCCATTTCAGTCATATTCCCGAGGAGAACGAGCGCTACAACCTTGCAGGACACATCCATCCGGCCATTAGGCTTTCTGGCAAAGGCCGCCAGAGTTTGAGACTGCCTTGCTTCTGGTTTGGTACAAATAATGGCATACTACCAGCCTTTGGCCAATTTACAGGTACAGCTTCAATCCGAACTAAAAAAACTGATACGCTATTCGTAATCGCTGACAGCAAGGTAATTAAGGTTTAAAACCTTGAAACAGAAATTAGTACTCTAAATCAGCAGATTAAATAATATTAACCTGTTTCCGCAGTTCTACGATGGAATAAATTACTATTTTTGATCAAGTTTTAGGAAAGTGAGTAAGACAGAAAGAAAAGTAAGAAAAAAGAAAAAGGTCGGAGCCTATCAATATGGTACTGTAATTTTTAGTGTCACCTTGGCCTTGTTCGTGGTTGGTCTTTTCGGAATTCTCATCTTGCATACCAATAAGCTTACCGCTACGATTCAAGAAAATATCGAACTTCAAGTCTATTTAAGAAAGAATCTTTCTGAAAATCAGCGAAGCCGAATTCAACTCGAAATTTCTACCAGCCCTTATGTGCTAAAAAAAGAAGATAAACCTCAAATCATTTTTATCTCAAAAGAAGAAGCCGCCAAAAAGTTTATTGAAGACACAGGTGAAGACTTCTCTGAATTCCTAGGAGACAATCCATTGAGAGATGCACTAGTATTGAATGTTGCCCCTGAGTTTCAAACCAACATAAGATTAGACAGTATTGGTAAAACGATAGAGAATATTAGCGGAGTATTTGAGGTTAATTACGTAGAAAGTCTTGTAGACTCCATCAACAAAAACCTTCGCAGCCTGACTTTAATATTATTGGGCTTGGCTGGGATTTTGATCATCATCGTTACTATGCTGATCAACAGCACAATTAAACTCGCTCTTTTTTCCCAGCGGTTTTTGATCCGAAGCATGCAACTAGTAGGTGCTACAAGCGGATTTATCAAAAGACCTTTTCTACAAAGATCAGTACTGCATGGTGCAATTGCAGGTATTTTTGCCTCAGTCCTACTTTTTGGGTTGCTACAGTTTGCAAATAGTGAAATAGATGGATTGATTGATTTACAACAGGAAATGTATATCCTCGCTCTTTATGGTACATTGGTGATCTTAGGTGGTTTTATTGCCTTTTTCAGCACTTACAAAGCAATGAATAAGTATTTAAAAATGTCGTTAGACGAACTTTATTAACATGTCTGAGAATAAAAATAATTTTGCCTTCGGGAAAGAAAACTATAAATGGATGCTGATTGGGTTGGCAGTATTACTGTCTGGCTTTGTCATTATGTCGCTAGATAGCACACAACACGGACAAGGGTTTTTAGGGTTAACCCTAGGGCCTATCGTTATTATTGCTGGTTTTGTGCTTCAGTTTTTTGCCATTTTCAAAAAAGACAAAAACACTAAATGACATTATTTGAGGCCATTATCCTAGGTATCGTTCAAGGGCTTACAGAGTTTTTACCCGTTAGCAGTAGTGGACATTTAGAGATCGTTAAAACCATTCTAGGGGACACAAGTGTACCTCAAGAGAGTTTGCTATTGACGGTGGTTTTGCATGCCGCTACGGCACTCAGCACCATAGTTATTTTCAGGAACGATATTCTGAGTTTATTAAAAGGGCTTTTCCAATTCAAGAATAACGATCAATTTCAGTATTCTTTAAAAATCGTTGTTTCGATGATTCCTGCTGCTATTATTGGGGTTTTATTTGACGAAGAGATTGAAACCTTATTTGGAGGACAAATTTTATTGGTGGGTTCAATGCTCATCATTACTGGTGGCCTACTTTTTTTAGCAGATAAAGCCAAGAAAACGAGTAAAAAAGTAACGATGCTCAATGCCATTGTCATTGGTATTTCTCAAGCAATAGCCATATTACCTGGTATTTCTCGCTCTGGCGCAACAATCTCTACGGCAGTACTTTTAGGAATCGACAGAGAAAAAGCCGCTCGTTTCTCTTTTCTAATGGTAGTCCCTTTGATTTTAGGGAAAATGGCAAAAGACATCCTAAGTGGTGATTTAGCCGCCTCTCAAATCGAAAGCAGCCTTTTGATCGCTGGCTTTATTGCCGCCTTCTTGGCAGGATTAATCGCTTGTAAATGGATGATCGCTCTCGTGAAAAAGAGCCAGTTAAAATATTTCTCTTATTACTGCTTTGTGGTCGGCACAGGCGCAATCATATACACCTTTATATAATGCCAAAAGCGTTAGAAATTGACCCCTCACTTTCGAAACAAGAGAATTTCCTTAATGGTCAGGTAATTCTGGTTGATAAACCCTTCGAATGGACATCCTTCGGAGTGGTGAAGAAAATAAGACACCATATTCAGATCAAAAAGATTGGTCATGCGGGGACGCTTGACCCACTGGCTACAGGGCTACTGATTATGTGTACAGGAAAGAAAACCAAGTCTATTGAAGGCTATGTAGGTGATGAAAAGGAATACACTGGTAGTTTTATGCTCGGGAGTACCACGCCTAGCTATGACCTTGAATCGGAGCCAAGTCCTCAACAAGACCTTAGCCATTTGACCTTGGAGCAGGTGCGCGAAACCACTCAAAAATTCATTGGTGATATTTCACAAACCCCTCCAATTTTCTCGGCCATCAAAGTAAATGGCAAGAGAGCTTATGACTTGGCCAGAAAAGGAGAGGAAGTAGAATTAAAATCAAGAGTTATTACCATCTCAGTGTTTGAAATTGTAGCCATAGCGCTACCAAGAGTAGATTTTAGAGTGGTTTGCTCTAAAGGAACCTATATTCGTAGTTTGGCAAACGATTTTGGAGCCCAACTTGGCGTTGGTGGCTATTTAAGTGCTTTACGTAGAACTAGAATAGGTGACCACAAGGTGGATGATGCTTGGCAATTAGAAGATTTAATCAACTACGTGAACTCCATACAATGAAAATTCACTTGGGCATTAAGGACATATCAGAACTGAGTAATAGCGTTGTCACCAGCGGCACTTTTGATGGTGTGCATATTGGTCATCAAAAAATATTAGCACGCCTAAGGCAGGCCGCCAACGAAATCAATGGCGAGACGGTGGTGATTACCTACTGGCCACATCCTAGAATGGTACTAAAACCTTGGGATACCTCTTTAAAGTTACTCTCTACTTTTCCAGAAAAAGCGACACTCTTAGAACAATATGGAGTCGATCACCTTGTTAAGGTGCCATTTACCCCAGAGTTTGCTCAAATGTCAAGCGAAGAATATATCAAGGTGATTCTGAATGAACGGGTCCATACAAAAAAACTCATCATTGGCTACGATCACCGTTTTGGTAAAAACCGTGAAGGCTGCCTTAAAACCTTGCAAGACTTCGCTCCGAAATACAACTATGAAGTAGAAGAAATTCCAAGGCAAGACATTGATGCCATTGGGGTTTCCTCCACAAAAATCAGAAAGGCACTGGAAACAGGCGATGTAAAAACTGCTAATGAATACCTCGGCCGACCTTATGCCGTTACCGGAATGGTGGTCCACGGAAAGAAACTGGGACGAACCATTGGCTACCCTACTGCCAATATCCATGTCAAAGAAAATTTTAAACTCATCCCTGCAGATGGTATTTATGCCGTGAAAGTCTGCAATAAATACCGAAAAAGAGATGGTATGCTCAACATCGGGAATAGACCAACGATTGGCGGTAGTGACAAAACGATAGAAGTACACATCTTCGATTTTAGTGATGACATCTACGATTCTGAAATCAGTGTAGAGTTCATTGATTTGATTCGTAAGGAAGAAAAGTTCGAGTCTGTTGATCTATTAAAAGCCCAATTACAAAAAGATGAAATAGCGGTAAAAGCTCGAATAGCAGATTATACTGAACTATAAAGTTATCCTTTCCTCCGTTGGGTAAAACCTCTCAAGGTTAAGACTGCGGCTAAGTCAGCGCCTACTAGCAAAAAAAACTCCACTATTATCGCATTAGACCGTTACAATCGCTCGGTTGAACCAAGTGATCAATATAGCTTTGGCTTCGGACCAACCACTGAAAATCAACAGCAAAGCCTGCAAAAGACTGCGAAGATTTGAGGCAATGCGACAAACACCTTTTTACATTAATCGCCAGTGTTAATACTCACGACCTATTTCCTTCCCTGAGGCACGAGGGGTCTGAGCTTTCATCGTAGTTCCTTCGCTTCACTCAGAATAAAAAATGAGAAGAATAAAAAAACTCAGGGTGTTGCACTTATGAGTTAATCCCAGTAAGCCTTAAATAAACATGCACTTCAATTTTGTTATTCGGTTACATTCATCGTAATATTGCAATGAATAAATTAAAGCATGGGCGTTACAAAAAGTGAAATTTTTACTGTAGAACAAAACAAGATCGCCCTCATGGCCAAAGTCATAGGTCATCCTGCACGTGTAGCCATTTTACAGCACCTTTTCAAAATCCAAACCTGCGTTTGTGGCGACTTGGTAGGTGAAATTGGCTTAGCACAACCCACTATTTCTCAGCATTTGAAAGAGCTGAAAAGCTTAGGCATAATTAAAGGAAATGTTGAAGGTACCTCTGTTTGTTATTGCATCGATCAAAAGGCATGGAATGACATCACGGCTACTTTTGCACAGTTTTTTAAAAAAGAAATATCACCAAACAGCACATGCTGCTGAATTTAACAAGATTGAATTATGACAGTATCAGAAATCAAAAATCATTTGAATGAACATGCTACAATCTCCTTCAAATTGCCTGATGGCGAATTAGTACCCAATCATTTCCACGTGACAGAGGTTGGTAAAATCACCAAGGATTTTATTGATTGTGGTGGAACAGTAAGACATGAAGAAGTTGCTAGTTTCCAACTTTGGGAAGCCGATGATTACGATCATCGACTTCATCCTGAAAAATTGGTCAATATTATCGCTCTATCAGAAAAATTACTAGGCCTTGGCGATTTAGAGATTGAAGTGGAGTACCAAAGTAGCACGATTGGTAAATACGGCATTGATTTCGATGGCAAAAACTTTCTTTTAACCACCAAACAAACAGCTTGTCTTGCCCTCGATGCTTGTGGAATACCAGAAAAACCAAAAGTAAAACTTTCAGCTATCGGAGCTAATGCTTGCGCCCCAGGTACTGGCTGTTGTTAATCAACGTTGCAAATGTCCCCCTATTTCTACCCAGACTTAAGCAATTATATTGAGCAATTAAAGATTGAACGCATTTCAGAAGAACGTGAACAAGTGCTTCAACCTTTGATTGATTATATCGGATCGAAGCGCAATGAAAATTTGCCAATTCAACTCAATTTTATTTGTACCCATAATTCAAGAAGAAGTCAATGGTCTCAAATTTGGGCCAAAGCCATTTCGGAATACTTCGGCATCGCAACTGACTGTTTTTCTGGCGGAGTAGAAACAACAGCATTCAATGAGAATGCTGTTAACGCATTGAAAGAAGTTGGTTTTCAGGTGAAACAGAAAGGCCAAGAGAACCCAGTGTATTCTATAACTTATGCAGACGCTTCCGGCACAATTGAAATGTTTTCGAAGCAGTTTGACGATCCGACAAACCCCAGTTCGGACTTTGCAGCCATCATGACCTGCTCACATGCCGATGAAAACTGCCCTGTAATTCCTGGTGCAGCAATCCGAATTCCTATTCGATATGATGACCCGAAAGCATTCGATGGTACTCCTTTGATGGCAGCGAAGTATTTAGAAAGATGCAAAGAGATAGCCACTGAAATGTATTTTGTGTTTTCACAAATAGAAAATCAGCGATCAACAAGACGCTAACTGAAGAAAATCAAAATAGCCCCTACTCCTGTCATCACAAGGATAAATTTCCTAAAGAAGGCATCATTGACTTTTTTCAGAATCTTAATGCCCACAAACAGGCCTAAAAGTATTGCGGGAATCAGCACTGCGTCAACTTTCAAGGTTTCTAAAGTAATTGTCCCCCAACTGAATACATGAAAAGGAACTTTAAAGAGATTGATGATTAGGAACAACCAGGCAGTTGTACCTATAAATGCATTTTTCGGCAGCCTCATGGCTAGAAAGAATATATTCGCAAAAGAACCGGCCAAATTACCTACCATAGTGGTAAAGCCCGCTGTTAAGCCCATGCCCCCTGCAAAGGCCAAGTGCTTCGGCACATTTTTAATTTTACGCTGATCCCACCAAAACATCACCAGCACCGACAGAAAAATAACTACTGCCATGCCCTTCCGAAACACATACTCCGACATGGATTGACCCACCCATGTACCAATGATTACCCCAAGCATCATGAATGGTAAAAGACGGATCAAATACTTCCACTCTGCATGCTTATTGTAATAAATTACTGCGAAAACATCACCGACAAGAAGCATGGGTAATAATACTCCAGTAGATGTTTTTGCCCCAAAAGCATAGACCATTAAAGCAACAATGATAATACTTATGCCTTTTAGACCCGACTTTGAAATGCCTAATACAAAACCAGACGCGATGATGGCGATCCATTGAAGTAAAGTAAGTTGACTGAGCATTTGCTAAAATAGCCAAAAGACAAGATTAATTTATGCCCAACTTGGTGATCTTACATTCCTGCCCAAATTTTGAACATTTGTACACGTTCACGGCTAACAATAACATCTTCAGTAAAACTAGGCACTAGTTGAAGCAAAAGTCTGCTATTGAAATAAGAATGAATCTCTTTAATAGCAGGAAAGCCCACAATGCATTGTCGATTAACTCGAAAGAAAAGTTTAGGATCCAATTGATCCATCAATTGATCTAGCGTAAAATCACAAGGCAAGGCTTGCGCCTTAGTTTTTACGTAACTAATTCCATCTGAATAATAGAAATATGAGATTTCGGTAATTGCAATACTCTTAAATTGATTGCCGACTTTTATTAAGAAACGTTCCCTGAACCTAGCCCCAAATTGATCTTTAAAGACCTCTAAAGTCTCTTTATAGCTTTCATCATCTGCTTTCGTTAGTGCCTTTAATTTCAATAAGGCTTTCGAAATTTCTTGAGGGTCGATGGGCTTAAGCAAATAATCAAGGCTATTGAATTTAAAGGCATTGAGTGCGTATTGCTCATAGGCGGTGGTAAAAATGATTCTCGGATAGTGATTTAATTCCTTGATAATTTCGAAACCTGTACCGTCATTCAATTCAATATCTAAGAAAATCAAATCTGGATTAGCGTGTTCATTAAACCATTTTTTTGCTTGAGTAACAGACTCCAATATTGCGATAACTTCAATATCCTGATCAATTTCAGTGACAATTTTAGCCAGCCTTTTCGCTGAAAGTTGTTCATCCTCAACTATTACTACTTTCATAATTTCGTTTCTCCTGCATGCATAATAATAGGAAGCTTAACAGTAAAGTAAGCGCCATCATCTAATACTTCGATATCTTTTTCAACTAATAGCTCATACCTTTTCTGAATATTTTTCAATCCGAACTTGGTACTCTCTCTATGATCAATACGCTTATTCAAGCCATTGCGAACGACTAAAAATTTTGATTCCTCTGAAAAGACATCTATCATCAATGGCTGTTCTTTGGAAAAGTAATTATGCTTTAGGGCATTTTCCACTAACATTTGTAGTGATAAAATAGGAAGGAATGATGCCGTGTCTTCAAAATCAATATTGACTTTAATACTTTCACCATGTCTTGTTTTGAGTAAAAAAACATAGTGCTCTAAGTATTCCAGCTCTGTTTTAAGAACAACCAACTGAGATCTATTATCTAAAACATAGCGGTAGATTTTCGATAATTTAGAAACAAACTCAACCGCAAGTTTAGGGTCATCTTCAATAATTGAACTGAGCACACTGAAACTATTGAATAAGAAGTGTGGCTGAATTTGATCCTTTAAGCTTTCGAATTTACTTAGCGCTAATTCTTGCTGAATAATAGACTTTTCACTTTCAGATCGCCTAGAATACTCCACATAGATCATGAAAGTTTTCGCAGAAATGATCAGCCAAGACAAAACCAAGCCTTGAGCCACCGTTTGAGTTAAACCTTGTGTTGGTCTTTCGCAACCCTCACATGTGAGATAAGGAGCAAAAACCGTTACGTGAATTATTGAAGCCAAAAGCACAAAGGGAGCTGTGGCGAGGCAATTGGCAATATAAAACCTAAATAAGACTCTATTAGAGTTAAGTCTGCTCTTGTACTTTTTAATCAATTTGCGCCCAACAAGATCGATAATCTGAAAGATGATCAGTACAACAGCGACTGTAAAGAACATGGAGTAAAAAGTAAATGGTTGCCATTCCAATACATTTTCAGAAGTGATTTTAAAGAATAGAAACACCAAAAAGCCAATCCCAATTCTTAAACCATAGATCTGTTTTATCGACATGCCATAAATATACAAAAAGCCCTGAAGGGTAGACCTCAGGGCTTTCTATCAACAAAATTATTTACTTAGCGACCACTTTTATCTTTAAGGTGGTTCCCGTTACTGCGTTTCTACCCGTACCGGGTACCATTAAAATATACATATAATCGCCAATAGGCGTCACTGCGTCAACTTTCACTTGAATTGAGAAGATATTTTCTTCACCTGTAACTTCTTCAAAAACAAATTCTACTCCTTCGTTACCAGAAGCTTTGGGAGTTCCCAAATCGAGTTTGTATTTTTTTGATTTTACTACCCACATCTGAGCATCAAGACTTTGCCCTTGTGGTACTGAGATAGTGTAGTCCTTTAACCTGATAGCATTACCAGACTTTGGTGGTGTTAAATTTTGAGCCATTGCTGTACCCATGCTCATTAAGGTGAGCAATAAACTTAAGAAGATCAATTTTTTCATAGTTGTATTGTTTTACAATACAGTAAACAGCTAAAGCTAACGGAATGGCTTCAAAGCAACCGTACATCGTGGATTGAATAGGTTAAACTGTTTAAAATGAGGGTTGAATTGTAGACTAACTTCAGCCTTCATTAGGCGACATACAGAAAGCCTCTTTATCTTGTGGCTGCATTACAATCATTATGAGTAAAAGAGCATTAGTTAAATACTTACAAAGTTTAAAGAAAAAGGATTTAGAAACTCAAGTCCTCGAACTGTACGATAAGTTTAAACCCGTACGCGACTATTATAATTTTGCTTTCAACCCAAAAGAAGATAAACTCATAGAAGATGCAAGGTTTAAAATCAACAAAGAATACTTTCCCACAAATGGCCGAAAACCAAAAGGCCGGAGGTCGGTAGCTCAGAAACTCATTAAGCATTTCAAAGACTTAGAAGTCGACCCATCACTTTTATCAGATTTGATGCTTTTTAATATTGAGTTGATTATCCGTTTCAATGCACGAAAGGAGATCAAACAAGATTCCTTCTTCAAAAGTGTTTATAATTCATTTGATGAGGCCGTTGAGTTTATCCTTGCCAGTGGCTTAAAACCCATTTTGTGGCAGCGCCTCAATACTATTTTAGATGAAGTAGAAATTCAACAATGGTACAATGCAGAGGCTTTCGAAAGAAAATTGGCCGGTATAAACTAATTCGAGGGTCTTAAAACAGTGCAGAGACCTGTACCCTTCCTAAATGTACAATTGGATTGCCCTCAGACTTACGGGCGTCATAACGCAAAAGTAATTGTAATCCATTTCCAATTTTTTGCTGCCAGTTGATGTTCCATGTAAGGTTACGGCCGGGCCTCAAAGCTTCTAAAAGTTCATAGCCCGTGGGTGAGTTTTCTACTCCTGTAAAATCAATATTTACATACCTGAAATTTGCGCTCAAAGTAGTTTTAGTCGCTTTAGAAAAACGACTATCAATAGAAAATTCGTTGATGGTAGATTGCTCTGTACTGGCTTCGGTAAATCTGTTTTGCTTGTCTTTTAGGGCATAAGTGGCCGTAAACCTAAAATAACCATTGGGCTGCCAAGTCATTGCGGGCTGGTAACTATTCGTTTCAATTAAATAGTTTCGCTGCGTGAGTACATCTGACTGACTGGCCTTTTCTCCCGTGGTGAAGTTCATATCCCAATTCACCCGGTTATTCATATTCCAGCGCACATGGGCACGAATCTCATCTTTGTTTACGCTTTCAAAACCATTGAGCAGCAATTGCTTATTCTCTAATTTCGCTATGCCCAAATCAGCCGCAAATGCTGCCCTCGACTGGTTAAAGAATATAGTCGATCGAAGTGATTCTTTTGAAGAAAGGATAAGGTCATCCTCCACATTGATTGGCCACAACCTTGCCCCTAAATCCTCCTCTGTGATTTTAGAATTCAAAGCATAGGAAGTTGTATTGGTAAACCTTGCCAAGAACTTTTTCACCCCCCCTTGACTAAACCAATCATTTGGCGTTTTGAGCCTTAAACGATAAGTAATATTAGTATTAAAGGCCTCCTCATAAGTATCGGTAGGCACAAAGATCTTGGCGTAATTTTTTTCATCAGGATTAATAGCGATGTAAAACTCATTCAAATCCTGTACTCCATCTCCGTTGTCATCACGCCAAGTATGTGTTCCCTGCCCTGTGGGTACTTGAATAAAAATAAACTCGCGCCTTAACTCTCGGCTATTGGACAGGTTGTAAGACAATTCGGATTGAATAGACCGATCAAGAAATTCACCCCTCCAATCCACCCTGCCCATGATCGTTTTATCATTCCGATCCTCCCCTGTTTTATTCAAGTTTTGGAGGTTTCTGTAGGTGAAAAGCACATCTAAATGCTGAGTCTCTTTGATCGTGGTTTTGAAAAATGCACTCCATGTCTCCGCATTATTGTTATCAATCAATTCACCGTCAAATGGCGTTCGGTCAGTTCTTAATTGGTATTCAATTCCGTAGGTAGTATTGAGGCTACGCTGGTTTTTAAGGTAGAAAGAATGCGACTCGAAATTCATGGCAGAACGAACTACATCGCTATTCAGGTTATTGATCACTTCGTTGCGGTCTATATTGAAACGATAGCCTGGAATTAACCATTTTGAACGAATGGAAAAATCTGTAGAAAGCCGCTTCCAAGAAGATGAAATAATACTTTGATCATTGTTCATTAGAAAGCCGTCTACTTTGAAACGGAAAGCACCTAATTCTTTCGCTCCAGTTAAATATTGTTGAAAGCCATCGACAGCCGATCCTCGCTTTCGATGTACTAATTTGTATTCAATATTATTCAATGCATTCTTCTGTAAAGAAACATTAGCGTTGACGATATTCTCAGCATACTGCTCCGTAAAATCACCGGGATTAAAACTCCAATCTCTATCGAACTCTATGTACCGAACCCGGTCGATAAATGAAAAAGCATCATTATTGAATTCGTATGAGGCTCCAGAATTAAATTTATAGTCTTTTAACCCTTTGACTGGCCGCCCTTTGGTTTCGTAAATAAATTTATATGCCAACCCATTATCATCTTCAGCATCTAAATCAGAGAACAGGTTTAAGTCATTTTTCGAAAAAGCGACTTCGCCACTTATGGCATCATATTCATTGAGCTTCGCTCCTGCCCCTAGGGTGAACATTTGTTTTTGGTTTGGGGCATTGAGTAGAGAGACTGGCTCATAATTCCCTTGTAGTTGACCATTCACTGGTGCTACCCACCTATAAATTCTTCCATTGGCAGTAGAATTAGTAACGAGATAGTTACCATTCCCCTGCCCCACCTCGCTGAACTGCACATTAAAAGAAGCGCTATCGGGATTGGTTGAGTATTGGAATATTTTAAATTCATTTCCAATGTCATCGCTGCCCGTGGTTTTTCTGTAAAGGATAAAATCTGGAGAGAATTCTACACTGTCTACACGACTTGTAATTGCTTGATTTAGGTTATCGCCAGCATCGGCCAAAATTCTCTTGTCATTTAAATCCAAATCAAAAGCCAATGGTTGATTCCGATTGTCCTTTTCACCATAATAATTGAGGGAGAAATTGAGCTTTTCGTTCTGTTGGTAGTGACTGGCTTGAATGATTGATCGGGCATAATTTTGATCTGAATACTCAAAATCAATTCGGATACGCGAAAACTGGGTAATCAAAACTTGGTTGGTAAAGGTGACTTCGCCCAAGTTGTAATCAATGATATAGTCATTATCGAAGCCTCTAACGAGTTCTACCCCGTCAACAAACACTTTTTCCGACCCTGCGATTACAATGATAAAGCGCTCGTTATTTGGTCCTCTAAGACGGTATGGTCCTAGCACTCCTTCAATGGGTTCTACATTAATGGAAGCAAACCTCCCTTTGGCCACCGAAGCGGCAATAACGGTTTCGGCTTTGTAGCCATTGGCCAACTCATAATTCGTTTTGAATTGGGCCCCTTGCACGTTTTTATAATACCTCAAGAAATTAGACGCCCCATTTTTTAAGATGACATCACCAGCCGTCAGCTGCCATTTGTCATTGTACAACTGAATATAAATATTGTCGAAATCTTGGAGCTGCTGAGTATTGCCTTCGGGTTGAAAAGGCACATTCCTATCAGAAATCACTGCCCTTAGATTAACTGTTTCGCTCAGTTGCCCTTCCATTTGTAGGTTCAAAGATGAGTTAACGAAGACATCTTGGCGATTACCGAATGAGATTCCTCTCGTAATACTTCCTGTCTTTTGAATATTTTGGGTAGAAAAGGCCTCTTCTCGCTGAGGGATTGCCAATGTTTGCTGGTAGCGAACCGCATCCTTAAAAAGAGCGTTGGAATCGTAAATGGCTAAAGTCTTGTTCGCTCTTTTGGAATGCAAGTCATAAGGTAAGGTTCGAAAGCATACCAAAATGGAGTCCATCGCTGAAGATTCAAATTTAATCTCATTCGAATTGAGAAGAAACTGAAAAGGTATAGAGTCGTTTCCCTCGATTCTAATCGACT
>JBLIES010000054.1:0-17648 GCA_047633135.1 Roseivirga sp. | reverse complement strand
ATCAGTAAACAAGAAAAAATGAAAATGCCACGCAGCACAATTAATCTGTTAATGGAAACTCAAGAAAGAAGGTAGTGCCTTCGCTAGGCTCTGTTTCGAACCATATACTCCCACCAGCATGTTCTACCCCACGTTTGGCGATGGCTAAGCCAATACCAGAGCCTTCGACCTTAGTGCTAAATTTAGGAATAAATACTTTATCGCGAATGTCATCTGGAATACCTGCACCGTTGTCTGCCACACTTATTCTGACCTTGGAGTGTGTTTTCTCCATAGAGATCTCCAGTTGAGGCGTTCGGCCCTCAGGCATGGCTTGAATAGCGTTTAAGATAAGGTTGTTGAAGATTCTGCCTAACAAGTTGGCATCACATTCGACCCAAATCGGATTTCTAGGGATATTGGGATTGATCTCAACGTTATCCGCCTTGAATAACCTCACCACTTTCCGTAAGGAATCAGCAATGTCTAAACGCTCATTGATGGGTATTGGCATCTTAGCGAAAGACGAAAAAGAAGTAGCAATATCACTAAGCGAATCTACCTGATTGAGCAAGCTATCGATCGGTTTATTAAAGTCTTGATTCAAACCTCTGCCTTCCTTTAGAATTCTTTTCAAATGCTGAAGTTTTAACTTCATGGGGGTCAGAGGATTCTTAATTTCATGGGCCACTTGTTGCGCCATTTCACGCCATGCACTCTCCTTTTCGCTCAAGGCCAATTCCTTCTTACTCCGTTCTAGGTTTATCAGCATGCGGTTGTACTCCCGTACCATCAAGCCAATTTCATCTTCGGCACTCCATTCTAAGGGTTGGTTAATATTTGAAAAAGTAGTGGCTTTAATCCGCTCAGTGAGGTATTTAAAAGGATATGTGATGATTCGTGACGCCAAGAACGACAGCAACACAAAGACGATAAAAATGAAAGTGAAGGCATTCAAAATATTAGAAATAATATCGGTTTGCTGAATTTTAAGCTGCGTTTCGGACTCAAAGAAAGGCATACTCAAAACACCCAAAATTTTATTTTCCTCTGGTGATCGAATGCCTACATAAGTCGATTGATAAATTAACTCTCCTACTCGCTCTTCATAAAGTTTTTCATTGGTCTTATTCTCAATGATTTCAGCCATTGCTTTTGGATTCACAAATGAAGAAAGAATCTGATTTTCGAAAATCATTCTTTGATTAGTCGCAATGAGCACACCGCTGGCATTGTACAAGTTGATATCTGCCCTAGCATATTGGCTAATTTCAGCCACTCTATTCTCTAGCGTCTCATTGTTTTCGCTTTGGCTGTTCAAGAAATTCTCTAAGGTAGAAGTCAGGTTATTCCCAGCACTTTCTGCCAAGTCCAGGTAGTTTTCTTCGATATTCCTTTTCACTGTGTCATTGACCAAGCGCAGGACTACGATGCTCACAATAATCAAAGGCAAGAAGAACGCGAAGTTCAATAGAATCTGAACCTTCGCGGCAATCGTCACAGTACTCTTTTTTAGGTTATGAAAGATGGCACTAATAAAGAAAACCAAAATGATCATGGCGACTGAAAAAAGGAAGAACAGTGAGAAATTAGTGATTTTGAACCTAAGTGGATATACAGGACTACTGATCACAAAAAACTCTTTGGCATCGCGCCCTTGTATGGCCAAATGAGTATATCCATTGGTTTCGATTCCTCCCTTAAAAACACCCGGCTCTATCTGCCAATCTAATGGGAAATCTCGCTCATAATTAAAATCTCCTACACTGCTGGTCAATACGCCATTTTGAAAAATGGCATAGTCGAAATGATTATTCTCAACAATCTCGTCTGTTTCTTCGAAAAGTAACCTGGGCAGAATACTGTTATTCAGCTGTTCCTTTTTATCCAGTTTAAGCACAATGTAGCCAATCACCGTATCATAGCGTTTGATATCGATAAACAAGTAATATTGGTTGATTATTGACGGGAACTGAGAATTGATAAAATAGAGACTTTCATGATCTGTGGCGTACTCATCTTGACTGTAAAGTCTTGCAAACGTATAATAATCGGTTGATACCGGATTGTTCATTCCCTTCCCTTTTCCGCTAAAAAGCAATACTTCTATGTCATACTTATCGAAGTATTCCCCCAAATAAGACCTTCTGATTCTCTGCCGTATCAGCTGCTTAGATGAAAAAGAGTTTGAAATATTGGTTTGAATCAGAATATCCTCTTGAACTTTCGTCTTGGCCTCGGAAAGTAAAAATTCAGCTGTTAAATCATTGCTCGCTAACAGCTCTGTAGCAATACTTGTTTTATCTTGTCTATCTGCACTTTTGATCTCTTCATTCAAAACAATTGTACTCACCAAGGCGACAACGAAAGAGGCAAAAAAGAAGTAGAGGAAGGTATTATAACTAATTTTAATAATCTCATCAGGGAATCTCAGTCTGACAATTAACATTAAATAGGCGGTGAAAATACTGAGGTAGATCATCACTTCATTAGTTGTAACTACACTTATGACCACCGCAATTAAGAATACGAGCATTGCTAAAGGACCAAGCCATCGCTTTTGATCGGATACCAAATACATGGACGCTGCTAGCTGGGTAAGCAAAAAGAACATTATTCCCTCGATGAAAATCACCAGGTAATTCATCAGCTTAAAAATATTGAGGCTATTGTCTTTGGTTATATCGAGCTCCCATTGCGAATTACTGAGGGTCGAGTGAAGTTCTTCTGTGAGGTAATAAAAAGCAGCAAAAGAAAGCAGCGTTAAGGAGATTAAGAGCAGGGTATGGCGCTTAATCAATACTATTTTTTCAAAGAACAGACTGAATCCATAACCCACGACCATCAATAAACCAATGTGGTTTAACAATAAGTCTCCTAAAGAAGGCTCAAACGAACTTGCTGCGAAATAACTCGGATCGAAGAGTTTATAGGGCCAAACACTGTAAGGAAAGTCAAACTTTATCATTGCAGCCCTGAGCAGTGCCAACATAGCGGCCAGCAAGGCCAAGGCCAAAATTGGCATACCTTTGTTCTTGCACCCATTGGCATAACGAAAGGCGGCCCATAAATAGAGTGACATGCCTATCGCGTACAGGATAACAATCATCAAAGAGTAAAGCGGATAATCCACCTTCATCAGCTGATTACCTTCGAAAGAAAACAGAGAAATACCTTGAGGCGACTTAATCAACTTCCCTTCATCACTAGGAGGAAGACTTTGTAGTTGATATCTAGTTTTACCAAACACTTTTCCATTAAGTCCGGTCTTAAGGAACTGCTCCGTAACGGGCACATCTGATTGGAGTGTTAGAAAGCCATAAATCTCAACCAACCGATTTTGAGAGGTATTAATGATGTTCCTTTTGACAATAAATTTGTCTTGGTTGATTTCTAAGTACTTGTGAAAGTACGTCCCTTCTAGCGTTCCGTATTTTGGAACAAAGCGGTTAGTAGACCAATAAAGAATTTGACCATTTTCATAAATAAAAAAGGCATACTCCTCGGAAGGTGGAAGGCGATTGAAAAGGCGATTCAAATCGACTACAGCCGTACTTGATACTTCTTTGGTCTTGGCATCTAGGATTGCCAGTTGTTCAGCCAGATTAGCAGATATACTCTCTTGTGGATTGACCCTTCTGTTTTGATCAGAAAACACGATTTCATCAATAACCAGTGTTACCAAGAGCAACACCAGACAAAGGATGAGTGGTTTATGAGTATTAAATTTCGATTTTAGCGCAGACAATGGATTAGTATTCCTTTAAGAAAAGGCTTAAAATACTAATTATTTTGTTTGTGATCATATTTCAAGTCTCCAAAAGCGTATAAAAAAAATACCCTGGAATACCTGAACATGATTGGAAAGAGTAAAACGACTTCAGAAATGATGGCAATCAGGTAGGTGTTTTCGGTAGCTCCTTCTATGGCATTATAAATGATAAAAGCACTTACCAGAAATAAACCCACCGACATAGCATAACTAATGTACATGGCACCATCGTAAAAGCGTGGTTCTTTCTCAAAATTGGCATCACAGTGAGGGCAATGCTTATTCATACTCATTAACTTATTCAAGCGATAGGGATGTGCATCGAATAATTTACCTTCTCGGCACTGAGGACATCTACCCAATAGTATGGCCGAAAGCTTTGATCTTTTTCCCATTTTTTTTACTAGTTCGGTACCATAAGTAACCCAATACTGAGAAAAGAAGATATGGCGCTACAAAAAGGTACATGATCCCAAAATTCAAATTAGAAGCCACTGAAGTATCTCCTGCCGCTACAGTAGACTCAACAGCTCCCCTGCACATGGCGCATTGGGCATTTGACACCGTGCTAAAAAAGACTAGCAAACAACCCGTTAAAATTACCGCTCTTACTCTTTTCATAATGTTATAAAGTTAACAATGCTATTGAAGGTTTCACACTAAAATGTATAATATGGGCTAATCATAAAATAAACAATCACCCCTGTTACGGACACGTAAAGCCAAATGGGGAATGTAAATCTCACCATTTCTTTGTGCTTCTCAAACTTACCCGACCACGCGTAGAAAAAGGCTAAAAGTACCAAAGGCACCACTCCTATTGACAATAAAATATGACTGATCAATAAGAAGTAATAAACGTATTTAATTGATCCCTCTCCTCCGAATGCTGTCGATGGCGCTGAAGCGTGGTAAGTGACGTAGCATAATAAAAACAAAGCACCTAAGACGAGTGCAGCGGTATTAAATGCCTTATGCAACTTAATATTCTTAGATTTTATGGCTACAATGGCGATGATCAAGCAAAGAGAGGTCAGGGTATTGATGCCTCCAATAACGTGTGGCAGCGTATACACCCAATCTCCTAAGTCCAGTTTCTGTGGGAGAGAAATCAATACTGCCACTAATAAAGGGACAGCTACGGAAAGTACACGAATCCATAGCAAGGATTTTTTTTGATTTAAAGAAGTCTCAGTCATTTTGTTTACTCTGTAGTATTCTTAACTCGAGAACCAGTCTATCTGTTTCTTCTCTTTCCATAATATTATAATATCCTCTGATCCTATTTTCTTCATCGATGAGCACCACACGATTGTCTAATGCGGTAAGCACCAAATCGCATTGCCTTAACGATGACCATGCTACAGAATCCAATTCTTCGAAATTCCAAAATTCGTCAAGAAAGGCCACTCTTTTATTGTAGTTCGAAATAGAACTTGTCCGAAGAGAGCTTGCGTTCAAAAAGGTGAACATTTGAATTTTAGGATTCTTATAGAAAATGTCCTGTACCTTCTCTAGTTCTTCTAAGCGAGTCTTTAGTACTGGACCATCTTGACTTTCAAACTGTACTACTTTCACCACCCCCTTTTCTATAAAAGGCGCCTGAACATAGTATTGTGTGTTGGTTCTATCCAAGCAATTGACATTAGTAAGCGTATCTCCAATTCCGTTGGCATATAAAATGGGAATATCAAATCGATTATTTCCGAATGCCTTCAAAAAAAGAAAGATGATCACAGGGAGTAAGATCAATAGGAATAAATAAATGCCTTTAGTTTTCATAGTTTCTGTTTACACCAACAAAAAATCAGACCAATTACTCAGTCTGATTGTTTGCTCTAATTTTATATAAAACGATAAGTACTAAAGAGCCTCATCGACCTTCTCTGTTCCTGCTGGTTCATAGTCAATAATCCCCCTGCTGTCTTTAACAGCACCACCTTCTAAATTCACCAAAGCTACAATTAGCCATACGATAAAAATCATTGGTAGAATGACAGAATATATCAACCCCTTTACTTCATGCCCTAAGTGCATAAATTCACTCACTATATAGAAAGCTTTTACCACTGTTAGGCCCACGAAGATTACATTTCTAAGTGTACCTGCATCCATAAAGAAAGCAAACACATACTCTACTGCAGTAATCAAGAAAAGTATAAGCGCGATCATCCAAATGCCCTTAATTTTCTCTTTATCTATTGGTTGTACAACCACGTTTGATGTTTGTTCCATATTTTTTTTTTGCGTTAAATCAAATAGAAGAAGGTGAATACAAATACCCAAACTAAGTCTACAAAGTGCCAGTACAAGCCTATTTTCTCTACCATCTCATAATGCCCTCGCTTCTCATAAACACCATTGGCGGCATTAAAGAAAACCATCACATTCAAGAGGACTCCAGAGAATACGTGAAAACCATGAAATCCGGTGATAAAGAAGAACAGCGCTGCGAATGTAGGAGGTCCGTATTGATTGTAGCCCAAATTCGCTCCGAAAATTTCTGCATCCTCAATCCATCGACCATTCTTAAAAATATCACCAATAGTGGCGACATCTGTTCCTGCGATAAAATGGGACCACTCCCATACTTGACAGCCTAAGAAAGCGAATCCACCGATAACAGTCCAAAGCATCCATTTCACTACGCCTTTTTTGTCCATTCTATGACCCGCCTCAACGGCTAATACCATAGTGACACTACTTAAGATTAGGATAAAGGTCATTAAACCCACAAAAACCAATGGTAGTTCTACACCATGTAAGCCGGGAAAAGCCTCATACACCTTTTCAGGTATGGGCCAGTATTCATTTGAAAAAACGAAATCGCTAGGATCTCCTTTATAAGCTGGTGCACTCCATCTAAGGAAAGCATATGTGATCAATAGGCCTGAGAATGTAAAGGCATCTGAGAGAAGGAAAAACCACATCATGAGTTTTCCGTAGCTCGCCTTTAATGGTTCAACCCCACCTGACCATAAGCTTTTGTTGCTGACTGTAGCCGTATTAGACATTATAATAGGTTCTAATTAATGGTTAAGTAATAAAAATATAAACAAGTAAATCCAAAGACCTCCTAAAAAATGCCAGAGAGTCGCACACATTTCCATATTCAACATGTTCTTGGAATGTACTTTAAGTCTAAGGCACGAAATTAACAGATATAATAGATAAATCACACCCGCAACCAGATGGAAAGCGTGTAATCCGGTAAAAACATATAAAAAACTACCTGCAGGGTTACCAACGAAGAAAACTCCAGCGTCAACTAACTGTCCCCATGCCATAAATTGGCCAATCAGGAATACAATACCTAAAACAAAAGCTACGGTTATCCCGATCTTTACTTTTGTTAATTCATCTTTTTGAGCGGATAAATATGCCCAATGCAGAAAAGCACTACTGAGTAATATGATTCCCGAAGAAACCCATAACAACGATGGCATGTCGTATTCTAACCAGTTACCACTCGCTTGACGAACAATATGCGCACTTGTAAACGCTGCGAAAATCATTATCACCGTGACAATAAAAAGCCACATCGCAAATTTCTTTGGATGCATTGAGAGCGGTTGCTCTGCAGGTTGATCTGTAAATTGATAGTTTTCAGTCATTATTTTACCATGTCTAATAAATAAGCAATCTGCACGATCGGTAGATAAAAGAAAGAACCGAACATAATCCTCAATGCTGACTTTCTCGATTGATCACGCATCAATTTAATAGTTTGCGCTAAAAACAAAACTCCACAAATAGTCGCTACCACCCCTGAATTAATTCCAGTGATACCAAAATAGGTCGGCAGTAAGCCAAGTGGAATAAGGAATAAGGTATAGGTCATTATTTGGAAGGCTGTCTTCATGTTCTTCCCTCCTGATATTGGAAGAAGCTTAAAACCTGCTCTTTTGTAATCATCATCTGCCACCCATGCAATCGCCCAAAAATGAGGAAATTGCCATATAAATTGAATTCCAAAAATAATCATAGCCTCATGACTTATGACCCCGGTGGCAGCAACCCATCCTAATAATGGAGGAAGAGCCCCTGGAAAAGCACCAACAAAAACAGCAATTGGCCCCACCCTTTTTAATGGAGTGTAAACAAAGCTGTACAAGATCATTGATAATAAGGCTAAGCCTGTAGTCAAAAGATTAGTCCATTGAAACAAAATGAGAATACCCAACAAGCCTACGATCGTAGCGAAAATGGAAGCCTCCGTAACGTTCAAACGTTCTGTAGGAAGCGGACGTGTCTCCGTCCGTTTCATCATTAGGTCGTAATCCTTTTCTATAATTTGATTAATGGTACAAGATGAGCCAGAAATGAGCCATCCTCCGATAAAGAGCATAATTAGCTGAGCCCAATCTACCCTTCCGCCCATGGCGAGCGTATAACCAAAAGCTGAGGAGAAGGCCACCAATAAAGACAGCCTCATCTTCATCAGTTCTAAATAAGCCTTCGCCTTTGAAGCTAGTGAGGCCCATAACGTAATATTTGTCGGACTATCTGATATCATTCAGCGCTTACTATCTTTAAACTTTTATTACCTACTTGGAGCAGTACATAGTACTGCAAACCAACTATTAATGTTCCTAATAACAAATGTATCGGTTGAGCTGCTGCAGGCACCCCAAAGTATGCCATGATGACTCCTGAAGCGACCTCAATACCTAATGACGCTATCAAAACGCCTAGCAAGATTCTGAAAGACTTTGGCAGTTCTTTGATTTGATATAACAAACGAATCACATAGAAATGTGCAGCAATCAATACCAATGAAAAAGAACGATGGATTTTAAATTGTATTCCTAAATTCTCAATCCATTCAGAACGATTCAAAGACTCCGAAAGCACATCTAACGCCTCTCTCACCTGTGTACCTAATACCACCTGAATAAGCGTTAGAAAAATAGTGATCATCAGAAATATTGACACTCGTTTTCTATTAACAATCACAAGTTCAGTCACCGCCTTAGCCCTGAAATAAACATAAATCAAAAGACAAACAATCACCAAGGCCAATAACATATGAATTGTGATCATCCACTGCAGTAAGTTTGTACTCACAACAATAGAACCTATCCAACCTTGGACCCCAACCAATATAAATGCAAGAAAAGAAAGAACGGTTATTGTTCGGTTCACCTTCCAATACCTTAAGGACATTATAAAAGTCCCAAATATGAGCAGGCCAATCACCGCACCAATGAGACGGTTGATATATTCAGTCCATGTTTTAACAGCATTAAAGTCGTCTTCCTTAAGAATATCAGGATCATTTTTGATCTGATCTGCTAAGTCTTCAAAACCAAAAGCCGTTAAATAACTAACGAACTTCACATTTTTATCAGCCCTCTGTTGAGCGTAAATCTCTTTATAATCAAACGGAAGCTGGCTTACCTCCGTAGGGGGAATCCAGCTTCCGAAACATTTTGGCCAGTCGGGGCAACCCATTCCTGACCCAGTACTTCTAACGATACCACCTACAAGAATAAGTAAGTAAACCGCAATTACCGTAGTGGCTGATAGCCTTCTAAAAAACTTACCGTTAATGGCTTGTTGCTGCATCAACTACTACCTCTTTAGCTCTTTCTTGTTTTTCTATTTTCACTAAATCATTTTCATGAGGAAGATTAGAATCTAAAGTTTCAGAGAAAGGAACAGTTTGAGGAATAAAGTCTTCCTTAGCGCCTGGCTTAGAATAATCGTAAGGCCATCTGTGCACTGTAGGAATCTCTCCAGGCCAGTTACCATGACCAGGTACAATAGGCGTTGTCCACTCTAATGTATTTGAATTCCATGGGTTAGCAGTCGCTTTTCTACCTCTAAACATACTGTAGAAGAAGTTGAAGAGGAATATAAACTGTCCAAAGAAAGTTAAAATGGCCGCCACACTGATGAACATATTCAAGTCAGTAAAACCGCTGAATGCATCAAAGTTTGTGAAGGAATAATATCTTCTTGGGAAACCTGCAATACCGATATAGTGCATTGGGAAGAAAACTGCATAGATACCCACAAACGTTAACCAGAAGTGAATATAACCTAATTTCCTATCCATCATTCGACCGAACATTTTAGGGAACCAATGGTATACCCCAGCCAAAAGACCAAATGACGATGCTGCGCCCATCACAAGGTGAAAGTGAGCCACAACGAAATATGTATCGTGTAATTGAATATCAATGGCAGAATTACCTAAGAATATACCCGTGATACCACCCGAAATAAAGACAGATACCAAGCCTATTGAGAACAACATGGCTGGAGTGAAAATAATATTACCCCTCCAAAGAGTCGTTAGATAATTAAATACTTTTACTGCTGATGGTATCGCAATAATTAGCGTTAAGAACATGAAAATAGAGCCTAGGAAAGGACTCAAACCTGACACGAACATATGGTGCGCCCATACTACGAATGATAGCACTGTAATACCCAACATCGAAATAATCATGGCTTTATAACCAAAGATTGGTTTCCTAGAATTGGTAGCGATAATCTCAGATGTAATACCCAAAGCAGGTAATAACACTATATATACTTCAGGGTGACCTAAGAACCAGAACAAATGCTGGTACAAAATTGGACTACCTCCAACATTAGGAAGTGCCTCTCCACCAATATAGATTTCTGACAAATAGAATGAAGTACCAAAACTTCTATCGAATACCAACAACAGCGCTGCAGCAAACAACACAGGGAAGGATAAAACACCGATCACGGCAGTCAAGAAAAACGCCCATATCGTAAGCGGCAATCTTGTGAACGTCATTCCTTTCGTTCTTAAATTGATAATTGTTGATATGTAGTTGATTCCTCCCAGCAGCGAAGACACGATAAAGAATACCATCGCTACGAGCCAAAGTGTCATCCCTAGTCCTGATCCCGGCATCGCCTGAGGCAACGCACTCAGAGGAGGATAGACTACCCAACCACCTGAGGCAGGACCCGTCTCTATGAATAGAGAAGTGAACATGATAACACTTGAAAGGAAAAAGAACCAATAAGACAACATGTTCATAAAACCGGATGCCATATCTCTTGCCCCAATCTGAAGCGGAATTAAGAAATTACTAAATGTTCCACTCAAGCCAGCGGTCAATACAAAGAACACCATAATGGTACCGTGCATCGTGACCAAGGCCAAATAGAAATTAGGATCCAGTGATCCATCGCCAGTAATCCATTTGCCTAATAATGGACGAAGCCATCCTAAGGAAGATTCTGGGAAACCCAATTGTAACCTGAAGATTGATGAAAGTGATGCACCAATCAATGCCCAGAAAATACCTGTAATCAGGAATTGCTTGGCAATGGTTTTATGATCAAGTGAGAAGATATACTTTGTGATGAACGTTTCATGATGATCGTGATCGTGTTCATCATGAGCGTTTGCATCAATTTGTGCTGCTGCTGTTGCCATCTTTATGTATCTGTATTGTTAATACTTATTTGTTAATGCCCGCTGTTACCACGGCCAATTCTTTCAAATTCTCAGGAACCTGAGACATGTATTCTGGATTTTTAGATAACCAAGACTTTTGATCTGCCTTCCAGGCATCATAATCAGCTTCTTCCAGCACCGTTACTATTTTCTTCATGGCAAAGTGACCTGAACCGCATACCTCCGTACAAGCCAACTCGTAGTTAAAATCAGGATTACCCTCTTCTACTCTCATTTCTTCTGTTGTTTTGTTGGCAACAAACCAAAACTGAGTTGGCATACCAGGCATCGCATCCATTTTCAATCTCATGTGAGGGATGAAAACACTATGAAGAACATCTCTCGCTCTAATTTTTAGAAGTACTGGCTTTCCCTTTGGAATTACCAAACTTTGATTTGCAAAATCGTCAAAATTAGACCTGTCTGTAAAATCCACTCCATGCTGATTCACAGCATCAATTAATCGGTAATCATAATCACCTACTTCGTTATCCATTCCGCCATAGCGTAAGGCCCAAGCAAACTGATAACCCATAATTTCTATTTGTTCTGAATCATCTGGCGCAGCTTTCGTGATGTCCGACCATGCCAACCAACCTGAAATTACTAACCAAGTCAATACTATGCCAGGAAGTACTGTCCACACAATCTCCAATTTGTTATTGTGAGGATAGAAATCTGCTCTTCTGTTGGCATCATATCTATACTTGTAAGCGAACACAAAGAGCAAGATGTGTGTCAATACAAATACAATCATCGTTACCCACATTGTTCTCCAAAACAATTTGTCAGTAACAATACCGTGATCCGAAGCTACTGGAGAATCGTAAGCGTCAAAATTCACCCATGAATACCAACCCATCAAGGCAAAGAAACCTACTAGAAATACTAGCATGAGTGCTGCATTGACATTATTACTTCCTGTTGCAACTTTGTCTTCCGAACCCTTGACAACGTTCACCAGTCTAGTGACTCTGAAGATCAGGAATAAGATCGCAAGCACTAAGAAAATCGCTACTACTATATAAAATCCGAACATATATTTAGTTTACTCTGATCAAATATGATGATTTTTAGCCTCCTCAAGCATTGGATGATTTTTAGGCACCAAGGAATATTTTGTTAATGCATTAAGTGTTACAAATACGAAGGCCGAGCCGAATATTAGGAACATTCCTATTTCTGTTAAACCGAACGCTCCTTCGTCCCCTAGTGTCCCTGGTGTAGCCATCAAATAGAAGTCTAACCAATGACCAATCAGCACTATAATACACGCTATTTTTAAGAAAACATTTAATCTTTTCGCATCTCTTGTCATCAAAATCAAGAGTGGGAAAAAGAAGTTCATAATTAAATTAATGAAAAACAGTGGTGCGTATTTATCGTTCATCATTCTTTCTACAAAATACACTGACTCTTCAGGAATGTTGGCATAATAAATCAACAAGAACTGCGAAAACCATATGTAAGTCCAGAAAATACTGAATGCAAAGATCAGTTTACCAAGGTCATGCAAATGGTTCGAAGTTACTTGAACCAAATAACCCATCTCCTTCAAAATCACAATTGATAAAGTAATAAACGCTAATCCCGAAACCCACCAACTAGCAAACACATACCAACCAAATAAAGTTGAGAACCAATGTGTGTCAATTGACATTACCCAATCCCAAGAAGCTATCGAAGATGTCACCGCAAAGAACACTAAGAAAATTGCTGAGAATTTTCTAATCTTATGCCAATAACTATCTCCACCCATTTCATCTTCGGCTATCGACAATGATTTCATTTTATTCAACAACCAATACCAAACCCCAAAGAAAATCACCATCCTTAAGATGAAAAATACGGGTAATGTTCCTCCGTCCAGTGGCCAGAAGAAAAACGCGTTCTTACCATCAATTAAATAGTCATATTCAGCACTCGCTTTATCGTACAGTTCACTATGCGTCCAGTGGAAAATATCGTGTCCAAATAAAGCAAAGGTCACCAACATCAAAGCAAATGCGTAAGGCAGCCACTGTGCCATTGAAAGTGGTATTCTGATAATGTAAGTCGACCATCCTGCCTGCGATACATATTGAAGCGCGAAGAAGAAAATACCTATTAAGGCCAGCCCTGTGAAATACACATTGTTGATCCATAAGTCTATCTTTACACGCTTAAACCACCCACCGCCATGCTCTGCACTCGCCTCTTCACCATGACCACCTACTTCTGCATGGTCCTCTTGACCTGCTTCGGTTGAATGATCAACATCCTCAGCAGTAGACATTTCTGAAGCATTCTCTTCTGCTTCGTGCTCGCCACCTGACAATAAACCGCCAATCATTAACAAAGCAAACCCTACGATGGCTACGATGTATAGCTTCTTTTTCAAAGCTCCCGTAAATTCAAATATTTCTTTTGCCATTTCTTAAAAAATTCGAGTGTTATTGATTCTGCAATTGTTTAACATACTTAACAATCTTCCAACGTTTTTCAGGACTTAATTGAGAACCGTGTGCTCCCATTCTTCCTACACCATGTGTAATCACATGAAATACGCGGCCTTCTGTTCTTGTCTTGTAAACCCCCTGATAATAAGCTGGCACACCAGCGTATACTACACCAACTTTACCTTGTCCATCACCCTTTTCTCCATGACAGTGTTGGCAATATAACTCATAGAGTCTTTTGCCTTCTGTTAGAAGTTCAGGAGTTTCTTCAAATGGATTTACCAACTCATCAGCCATCTCACTCTCGTCTTTTTCAAGTCTGTAAGGAAGTACATTGTTACTTGTTCTTCTTACTGTTCCTTCTACTGGCTCTTTTACATTTTGTTCGTATGGATTGTTTGAATTTGAATTATAAAATTCTCCTAATCCATCCTCCCTAGTGCTTAACCAAGCCCCTTGCTCTTTGTCCTTGATTTGCGTCAAAGGTTCGTAAGGTATGGAGTGGTACATTTGAGGTGCGTACTCTAACCCTTGATTGTCTCCACTCGCTCCGCAAGAAGCTAGCGTGAGGAAGGCAATAAGAGGTGAAAATGCTTTTAGTCTATTGAACATGATCATATATTAGATTAGTCTTCAACTGTTTTATCATTCACTTCAACAGCGCCTGATTCTTTCAGAACACCGTTAATCACTTTGGCATCCATCGATTTATTTTTACCTAAATCAATAGCCATTACGTGTTTATCATCTGTAATCCTTAAATCAAGCATTTTAGGATCTTTCCAAGGTTTTAAATCGCTGCTTACCAAGAAGGTACCTACCATACCAAAAGCGGCCAGGAGAACGGTTAATTCAAAAGTAACAGGAATAAAATCTGGCAGTGGGGCAAAGTCTTTACCACCAATAATCATAGGCCAATCTACCCCCATCATCCAGTATTGCATGGTTAAGGCTAAGCTAGTACCTAAAGCACCGAACATAAAAGCGGCTATCGGAAGTCTTGATCTTTTATAACCCAACTCCTCGTCTAAGCCGTGTACAGGGAAAGGAGAATACACCTCATCAATTTTGACACCGGCAGCTCTTATTGTTCGTACGGCTTTCAACAATACGTCCTCGTCATCAAAAACACCAAGAACAAAGTTTCTAGAATCACTCATAATTTAAGCAGCCTTTTTTTCAGATGAAGATTTAACGATACTCTTAATCTCTGCCATGTTGATCACTGGGAAGAACTTAGCGAAAAGTAAGAATGCGGTGAAGAATAGACCGAATGTGAATAAATAAATACCCATATCCGTTAACGTTGGATAGAACATGGCCCAAGATGAAGGCAAGTAATCTCTATGTAGAGAAGTTACAATGATCACAAAACGCTCAAACCACATACCAATATTTACTACGATTGATATAATAAACGTTGCGGCAATATTTGTCCTGATCGCTTTGAACCAAAACAACTGAGGCGAAATCACATTACAAGTCATCATTGACCAATATGCCCACCAGTATGGCCCTTGCATTCGATTAAAGAAGGCGTATTGCTCTGCAGGCACTCCTGAATACCATGAGATAAAGAACTCAGTGATATAAGCAATACCCACTATTGAACCTGTAACGATAATTACAATGTTCATCAGTTCCATATGCTCTATGGTAATGTAATCCTGTAGTTTGAATACCTTTCTTGTTACTAACATCAAGGTCAATACCATAGCAAAGCCAGAGAAAATTGCTCCAGCAACAAAGTATGGAGGGAAAATCGTGGTGTGCCATCCAGGAATTACGGATGTTGCAAAGTCAAAAGATACAATGGTGTGTACTGAAAGCACAAGTGGGGTAGCAAGACCTGCTAAAATAAGAGAAACACTTTCGTATCTGCCCCATGTTCTTGCAGCGCCATCCCAACCTAAGCTGAGTGCACCATAAATCATTTTTCTTATCCCTGTAGCTCTATCTCTAATGGTAGCAAAATCGGGAACAAGACCTAAGTACCAGAATACCAATGAAACCGAGAAGTAAGTGGAGATTGCAAAAACGTCCCAAAGTAAAGGGGAGTTAAAGTTTACCCAAAGAGAACCAAAGGTGTTAGGCAAAGGCAAAGCCCAATAAGCACCTAACCAAGGTCTACCCATGTGCAGCACTGGAAACATAGCAGCACAAATTACAGCGAAGATCGTCATCGCTTCTGCGGCTCTGTTAATGGCCATTCTCCATTTCTGACGGAAAAGTAGTAATACTGCCGAAATCAATGTTCCTGCGTGACCAATACCAACCCACCAAACGAAGTTTGTAATGTCCCAAGCCCAACCAACGGTTTTGTTGAGACCCCACATTCCAATACCTTCCCAAAGCGTAGCGGCTACGGCAATGAAACCAATACCAAAGGCTGTGATTGCTGCACCGAATGCTAACATCCACGATTTGGTTGGCTTCCCTTCTACCTGCCTGCAGATATCTTCGGTAACGTCATGGACAGTCTTACCGCCTGTTATCAAAGGTTTTCTAACTGATGAAGTAACCTGCATAGTGTATACTTTTTAAAATTAAGCTTCAGTTGTTTGTTTATCCTTATTTCTGATTTTAGTAAAGTACCAAACGTTTGGATTCACGTTGATCTCTTCCAAAACATGGTAAGCTCTGTCCTCGTTGACTACTTTTTCTACCCTTCCCTTGTCGTTTTCTTCTTCTTGGAGTTGTAGCATAGCAGTAATCTTTGATTTCGGATCATTCATGTCACCAAAAACAATCGCATCTGCCGGACATGCCGAGGCACAAGCCGTATTGATTTCACCATCAACAGGTCGTCTGTCTTCCCGCTTCGCAGCAAGTTTACCAGACTGGATTCTTTGCACACACATTGTACATTTTTCCATTACCCCTCTCGCACGAACAGTAACATCTGGGTTCAATACCATTTTACCCAAATCGTTGTTCATTGAAAGGTTCTTGTCGAACTGCGTATTGTCGTGGTATTTAAACCAGTTGAATCTTCTTACCTTATAAGGACAGTTGTTAGCACAATATCTTGTACCGATACATCTGTTATAAGTCATTTGGTTTAGCCCTTCAGAACTATGTGTTGTTGCAGCTACTGGACAAACAGTCTCACAAGGAGCGTTGTTACAATGCTGACACATCATCGGTTGGAAAGTCACTTCAGGATTTTCAGAAGCTTTCTCAAGCGCCTTCTGATCATCTACAGGGGCGTCAGAGCTGTAATAGCGATCAATTCTGATCCATGCCATTTCTCTTCTGTTCAACACCTCTTCTTTGCCAACAACTGGAACATTATTCTCCACCTGACAAGCCACTGTACAAGCAGAACAACCAGTACATGAATTCATGTCGATGGCTAAGCCCCAGTGGTGATTACTATACTCATGACCTTTCCAAAGAGAAATTTTTGATGGCTTTACAAATTCACCATCCATATAGACTTGAGGATATACTCTCCCTGCCTTTGTATCTTTTTTGTATTCTGAAAGAACAGACTCCTGAATTACATTCGACCTGTTCATGTAAGTTTGGTGAGTCTGTGTTTGAGCTATGCTGTAAACCTCTCCAGTTTTCTCTACCGATACGCCAGCAAATACATCGAATATATTTGCACCGTTCAATTTAGTTACGAAAGGATAAGCATTGACCCCCACCTCGTTACCAACTCTACCTGCGCTTGTTCTACCATAACCAATGGCTAAACCTACAGTACCAGCTGCCTGTCCAGGTTGAACTAGCACCGGCAGTGTGACTGAGGTACTCCCCACAGTTAACACGACTGTTTCAGTATTACCTTCGTCCATCTTAATTCCCCAGACTGCAGCTTGTGCCTGAGAAACGGTTAAATAATTATCCCAAGTTGCTTTAGTAACGGAATCAGAAGCCTCTTGTAACCAAGGGTTATTGGCTTGCGCTCCAGTTCCAATGGCTAGCTTTTGATAAAGTGCTAATTCAAGACCATCGCCTGACTGCTTATAATTCTGAGCTACGCTTGTAGCAGCAGAAGAAGCCA
>JBLIES010000053.1:0-18090 GCA_047633135.1 Roseivirga sp. | reverse complement strand
CGTGAAGCAATCTCTCTGCGCAAAGAAAAGGACTTAGGCCCTTCGTACCTCAAAAAAAGAAAAGCAGCCGTTTTCAATTGTAGCCGTCTTCCGTCCTTGCGAACCTGCCCAAACACTTCGTAACACTGAAACCAACGTGAAGCAATCTCTCTGCGCAAAGAAAAGGACTTAGGCCCTTCGTACCTCAAGAAAAGAAAAACAGTTATTTTCAGTATCCCACATTCTACCTCCAACCTTACCTAGCGCCTTTCGCGATTCAAACAAATCCATTTAGCTGTTAGCTAACAAAAAACCTTCACTCTCATTTTTTAAATTTAGCCTTTACCCGTATTTTGAGCCTATGAAAGTAATATTCTTTAGTGTCATTTTAGTTTGCTCAGCCTTTACTTTATTAAGTCAAGAGTTTACTGAAGAAGCCATTCAACTACCTGTGGCTAATAAAACCGTCAAAGCAGTGATTACCCTGCCGCAAGGCCAAGGCCCCTTCCCTGCTGTAATGATCATTCAAGGTTCTGGTGCTACAGATTTGGATGGCAACACCGCTGGTATGCCCGGCAAAAACAACTCGCTCAAAATGCTTTCCGAAGCATTGGCTAAAAATGGAATAGCCTCACTAAGGTATAACAAACGTATTTTTGCAGGTTTTCCAGAGACAGAACTTTCATTTGATGATTTTGTAACAGATGCCATTACTGCCTTTGAATTACTAAAAGAAGATGCACGTTTTTCATCAATAGGTATCGCTGGCCATAGTCAAGGTTCACTTGTGGGTATTTTGGCCGCACAAAGTACATTACCTGACTTTTTAATTTCTATTGCTGGCCCTGGTCAGCCTTTTGACGAAATAATCATGCAGCAGCTCAAACAAAACCCGTTCAATCCAGCTGATTTGGTAGCTTCTGCTGAAGCTATTCTAAAAAAATTAAAAGCCGGTGAAACAGAAAGTGAAGTCCCTCCTGTTTTATTTTCATTATTCAGACCGAGTATTCAACCCTTTATTGGCTCTTGGATGAAATATGACCCCCAATCAGAAATCCAAAAACTCAATATCCCAATTTTGATAGCCAACGGCACGCATGATATTCAAGTGAGCACAAATGATGCTGAATTACTTCAAAAAGCTTCAAAACCAAATAATGTTACTTTACTACTTGTTGAGGGTATGAATCACGTTTTGAAAGACGCACCAGAAGAGCGGAACGCCAACATTGCTACTTATACCAATCCTGCTCTCCCAATCAGTCAAGATTTCGAAAGGGAGATGATCAAATTCATTAAATACCAAAGCAAAAAATGACCAGAGAAGAAGCCAAATCGATATTAACCTCAATGACCAAAGGCGACAGCCTTTTAAGACATGCGAGAAGTGTAGAACTAGTAATGGAGGCCTACGGAAAGCATTTTGGAGAAGATGCCGAAGAATGGGCAGTAACTGGCTTATTGCACGATGCGGATTATGAAGCCTACCCCGAAGAACACCCGCATAGAATCGTGAACATGCTCAGTGAAATGGGCGAAACGAAAATTGCCCATGCCATCTCTGCTCATTATACTAAATGGGGAGTGTCTTATGACAACAGGCTTGATAAAGGGCTTCTTGCTTGCGATGAACTGACAGGTTTTATCATTGCTTGTTGTCAAGTACGTCCAGAAAGTATCGAAGGCTTAACAGCCAAGTCAGTAAAGAAAAAACTAAAGACTAAAGGCTTTGCAGCCAAAGTAGAACGCGATGAAATCGAAGCGGGCATTACTAAACTAGAAGTTGAGTTAGATGATCATATTAACTTTATTGTCAATGTTTTATACGAAAACAGAGAAGAGCTTAAGATCTAATGAAAAAACTCGTTGTTCTTAGTGGTGCTGGCATTAGTGCTGAAAGTGGATTGAAAACTTTTAGAGATTCTGATGGTCTTTGGGAAGGGCATGATGTAATGGAAGTGGCCACTCCAGAAGGTTGGCAAAGCAATCCTAAACTCGTTTTAGATTTCTATAATGCGCGTAGAAGACAGGCGCTAGAAGCCAAACCCAATCAGGCTCATCTCCTACTGAAAGAACTAGAATCAAAGTTCGATGTCTCCATCATCACTCAAAATGTAGATAATTTTCATGAACAGGCTGGCTCTGCCAATATAATTCATTTGCATGGTCAACTCTTTGAAAGCCAAAGTACCACAGATGAAAACCTCATCTATTCAATGGACCATTGGGAATTAAAATTAGGCGACCTATGCGAAAAAGGAAGTCAGCTAAGGCCGAATATTGTTTGGTTTGGAGAGGCGGTACCCATGATGGACATCGCGATTGACATTACGCAAGAGGCAGATATTCTAGTCATTGTTGGTACCTCAATGGTCGTTTACCCTGCCGCTGGGCTAATGCATTATGCACAAAGAGACATTCCAATTTACGTGATCGACCCTGTAAAACCCTCAATTTCAAGTCAATATAATATTCATTTCATCGAAGAAAAAGCAACTCAAGGCATGGCCAAACTCATTGAATTGCTCGCTTAAATCAGATTTATTTTGAGTTTTTAAAAATAAGGCTCAACTTTATCGCATCATGATTTTATAAACCCCATTCTCTATAGTCGCCATCAGTGCGCTGGTTTATTCACCAGGGAAGACACATTCTCCTATTTCTTACAATTCATTTTTTCAAATTCATTATTCTCATTTCAATGACGAATCAATCGAACTATTCAATCAAAAGTTTTTTTCGAAACCTAAAAATCGCTGTCACTGGTAAACAGGAAGACTTTACCACTGGCAGCATTCGGAAAGCTATATTTATGCTTTCCATCCCGATGATCTTAGAAATGCTCATGGAATCTACCTTCGCCTTGGTAGACATGATCTATGTTTCTATGATCAGTACGAATGCCATTGCAACGGTAGTGCTGACAGAATCAGTTATCACCTTGGTATACGCTTTAGCCATCGGTTTAAGCATGGCTGCAACGGCCATGGTCGCCAGAAGAACTGGAGAAAAAGACACAGATGGAGCTTCAAAAACTGCTGTTCAAGCTATTTTCTTAGGTATTTTTATTTCGCTCACCATTGGTGCTTTTGGCTTATTGTATCCAAAAGAGATCCTGGCCTTAATGGGTGGAGAAGATGATCTAATCAACGAAGGCTACAGATACACTCAGATTATGATTGGTGGAAACATTACCGTGGTTTTGCTCTTCTTGATCAATGCGGTCTTCCGCGGAGCAGGCAACGCCTCTATCGCCATGTGGACTTTGGTGCTCTCCAACGGACTTAATATCATTCTTGATCCTATCTTCATTTTTGGTTTTGGACCAATACCCGCTTATGGTGTAGAAGGAGCTGCCATAGCGACTAATATTGGTCGAGGAATCGCAGTAATTGGCCAATTAGCCATTCTTTTCTTGGGCAAGAGCCGTATCAAAATAGGACGCAAAGACTTGAGGCTTCAAACCACAATCATGTGGAACCTTATGAAAGTATCACTTGGCGGCATAGGTCAATTTCTAATTGGCACCTCATCTTGGGTATTCCTGACAAGGATTATGTCTGAATTTGGTAGCGAAGTATTGGCAGGTTATGGCATTGCTATCCGTGTGATTATGTTCACCATGATGCCTGCTTGGGGAATGAGTAACGCAGCCGCTACGCTGGTAGGTCAAAATCTAGGTGCTAATCAGCCAAGAAGAGCAGAAGAATCAGTGTGGAAAACAGGGAAATACAATGCGCTTTTTATGCTATCGATTTCTGTGGTTTACTTACTCTTTGCAAAAACGATTGTTGGTTTGTTTAAAGGTGAGCCCGCAGTGATTGAAGCAGGTGCACTTTGCCTTCAAATCATTGCAATTGGCTATGTATTTTACGGTTACGGTATGGTGCTGACTCAATCGTTTAATGGTGCCGGAGATACCAAGACGCCTACCATTATCAACTTCTTTTGCTTTTGGCTTTTTCAAATTCCTCTCGCCTATTTCACTGCATTGACCTTAAACTGGGGTCCTTTGGGTGTTTATCTTGCCATTATGATTTCTGAGGTATTAACTGCCTGTGTTTCTTGGCATTATTTCAAAAAAGGAAAATGGAAAACGATTAAGGTTTAACGGATTGTTTGAATCAAATTCCTAGCGCCTGATGCCCATGAAAAACCTAAGTGCTAATCATAGAATCTCCCAATAGCTGCTTGACCCTTCCCCAAAGGAGGACAAGCAGAGATGGCAGAGGGCAGTGCCAATAAGAGTATCAATGTGGTTTTTCTCGGTGAAGAAAGAATCAACTTCATAAAAGAGCGCTTTACCCTTTGGTGAGGATAGATTCCAAATTGGCTGAACAATATTACGCCATTTAAGAACTTAGATCTCAACTCAATTATGCAGGAAATGAAGTGGCCAAAAAGTACCTCAACAGCGCAATAAGCCACGAAGAAGGCGCTGCTTGCTTTGAAAAAAACTTACGCTACGCATTTGACAGGGCTTTGCAGCGCACTCTATTTATTGATCAAGAGATGGTATGTAATCAACGATAATGTAGGAAAAGATTTAGTAGCGGCTTGAATTAAATAATAAGGCGGAACAGAAGATCAATCGGAAAATGGTAGAAAGCTTTTAAGGTACGCCTAAGTAACACTGCAACTAGTCTGAAAGATTAGTTTTATCTTTCTACTTTATTCAGCTCATATTCAGCTCAATTATTGATCTTATGAAAAACCTTCTCCCACTTGTTTTTACTTGTCTCTTAGTATCAATTACTTCATTGAATGCTCAAGAAATTAAACCGGTAATCCCTATAGCTCAGACGTTTACAACGCAGCATGAAGGGACATTTAACGGAACAAAAGTGAGTTATTCTGCCATTGGTTCAGAAATGTACCTGAACAATGACAAAGGAGAACCAACAGGCTCAATGTGGTCGGTATCTTATATAAAATCAGGTAATGTGGATCAAACTAAACGTCCTGTTACTTTCGTATTCAACGGTGGACCAGGTTCGGCCTCCATGTGGCTGCATATGGGCTTCTTTGGTCCGAAAGTCGTTCGCGTAGATAGTGACGCCATAGAAGACGATGGTGGTGCTCCCTATCCTATTGAAGAAAATAAGAATGGACTTTTAGACATTACTGATTTGGTTTTCATTGACCCAATCGGTACTGGGTATAGTAGATTAATTGGCAACGGTAAGGGCGAAGAATATTGGGGACTTAATCAGGATGCTGAATCTGTAGCTACTTTCATCCGTAAATGGGTAACTGACAATAACAGATGGATGTCTCCAAAATACATCGCAGGCGAGAGCTTTGGTACAACGAGGGCGGCAGCAGTATCTCAAGCCCTAGAAGGCAACGGACAATCGCTTGCCTTGAACGGCCTAATTTTAATCTCACAAGCTTTAGATTATGAAGGCTCTACTTCCATGGAGGATAACATCACCTCTTACGTCACTTACATGCCTACAATGGCCGCTACGGCTTGGTACCATAAAAAAGCAGGTCAAGGTAAGACCTTAGAAGTTTTTGTGCAAGAAGCGCGCGATTTTGCATATCATCACTATGTACCCGCCTTGTATCAGGGAGAATTGATCGATAAGGAGGCGAAAGAAGCCATTTCAACTAAATTGGCTTACTTCTATGGCATTGACATCAATTTTATCAGGCGCGCCAATAATAGGGTTTTGACAAGCCGATTCAAAAAAGAATTATTGCGAGATCAAGGTTTAGCTTTAGGTACCTTAGATGCTCGCTACTATGGTGATGACCCTGATGACACAGCCGATTCACCAGAGTTAGGAGATGCAGCGAGTTACAAGGTTTCTGCGGCTTACACGGCCGCTTTGAACCATTACTTCACCAATGATTTAAAGATCACAATAGATAGGGCTTACCTTACAAGCGGAAGATTAGGCAGCTGGGATTGGAATTCTGGAGGTGAGCCAATGTATGTAAAAACTTCGCGCAGGCTGGCAAATGCTATGCGCAGAAATGATAAAATGAAGGTATTGGTAGCCTGTGGCTATTACGATATGATTACGCCTTTCTTCGATGCTGAATTTACCTTTTCGCGCAATGCTATACCCATGGAGCGCGTACAACTCACTTACTATGAAGGTGGGCATATGATGTACAATCACGTTCCTGACTTTAATAAACTGGCCAAAGATATTCGAGTGTTTATTACTGAGAAGTAAAATAGAAACGTAGGCGTAGCAAGTAAGGAGCAATAAGTAGATGAAAATCAAGATTCAACCTAAACTTATAAGAAGAATAACAGCAACTATTATCGATTATGGGCTCTATTTCACCTTCTTTATTTGGTTGATTACAACTTACGGAGAGCCTAATGAAGACGATGGTTTCTCGCTGAACGGACTAAAAGGGATTTGGATTGAAATTGTTTGGCTAATTTATTTTCCAGTAATCGAGTCTATTTCGGGACAAACACTTGGTAAGAAGATTTTAGGGCTTAAAATAGTCACCAAGTCAGGAAATCCAATTTCACTATTGCAATCATTTAAACGACACCTTGTTGATTTTTTAGATTTTGGTATGCTGGGATTGGTAGCATTCATAGCGATTAAAAATACGCCTGATCATCAAAGACTTGGAGACTTGTGGGCCAAAACAATTGTAATTGGTGGTGACGAATTTAACTGCTCAAACTGCGGAGAATAATTGACATTAACAGCCAATGAAATGATTAATAGAGCATTTGATTGTCCATCATGCCAAACCAATATCAAAATTTGAGAAATTGAATTTCTCGTAGTCACCTGAGTTAGGATTGCTTCTTGGCTATTGCTTATCTAGCTCAATATCACGATAATGCTTAGTCAACTGGGGGCCGTTGAGGCCTGTTCATTGGCTTTAAGGACAATTATCCTTTCTCAAGGTCAAAATATCTCTGAAACAAGGAAGTATGGAATGCCATGCTTCTGCTATCAGAGAAAAGCCTTTTGCTACTTATGGACAGAAAAAAGACTGCCAATTCTTACATTTTAATGGCAGAGAGAAATCATTTGACTCCTACAAGTCTAGAAAGTGGTGACCGTGCTAGAATGTAAATCCTAAGGATAAACCCCAATCGAGACTTGCCCATTAATGCCATTGAGGCTGCCTAAAAGAAGCGCTTGATCTTTATAGGAATGAAGTATTGAAGTCTCAATAGCGCTCAAGTCTGTTACTGAATCAATTGGAAAATCAGACTGGAAATACATCTCCAGCCATGGTAAAACTCTTGCCAAATTCAGCCTCATTCAATTTTAAATCTACATTGATAGACTGAAAATAATTCACCAAAACTGAAGTGTCAATGTTTCCCGTAAGCTCATCTGTCGCCATAGGGCAACCGCCAAACCCTTTCATTGCCGTATCGAAACGAGTACAACCAGCGTCATATGCAGCCTTGATTTTTTCTTTTGCAGTGTGAGGTGTAGAATGAAAATGAGCACCGATTTCCGTAGTTGGATAAGCGGTTATACTGTTTTTAAAAATATCTATAATCAACTGTGAATCAGCTATTCCTATAGTATCAGATAAACTAATTATTTCACATTTCAGCTGATTGAGTTTTGATAAAAACTTTGCAACGATATCGGAATTATAGGGCTCATTATATGGATTTCCGAAGCCCATAGAAATATAAGTGACGAGCGTTTTACCATGAGCAATACATAAGTTCTGAATTTCTGAAAGCTCATTAAGTGCATCGGCAATACTCTTCTTTGTGTTGCGCTGTTGGAAAGTTTCAGAGATAGAAAGCGGGAAACCTAGGTAAGTGATTTCTTTAAAAGTTACCGCTTGCTCAGCCCCTCTTTTGTTCGCTATTATTGCGAGTAATTTTGACGAACTCGATGATAGATCTAAGAGGTCCAACACTTCAGCGGTGTCTCTTAATTGAGGAATTGCTTTAGGGGAAACGAAGCTTCCAAAATCTATGGTGTCAAAACCAACCTTAAGTAATTGGTTGATGTAATCTGCTTTCACCGTGGTTGGAATAAAATCATGAAGACCTTGCATGGCATCCCTGGGACATTCAACTATTTTCATTCTCTCGTTATTTAACTGCTGTAAGAAACTACTTATAAAGTCTAAGCAAAGACAGGGTTTAAATCATACCCCCTAAATTCCAAATTATTAATCCGTAGACCAGAAATCGAAGAATTCTAAAAGATGAAAAAATTAGAAACTTCCGAACTGGATATGATAACGACCCGGTGAGTAAACAAATTAAGGCATAAGGAATTGGCGTTAGAGCGGCTACGATAATCAATCCACCACCATATTGCTCATATTGTTTTTGATATTTTCTAAAGCGCTTTTTCATCAAGATTTTATTGAAAAATGGTCTTGTGCTGATCTTCTTTCCCAGCCAAAAGTTGAACAAACCTGCCACAATGGAAATAAGGGCCATGGCGATTATAATAATGGCGTAAGCAGCACTAGGATCATCGACAGACCATACCATGAAGAGTTCTGGAGGCAGTAAACCAACGAAGATCTCTGAGAGGAAAAAGAGGAGGAGCATTAGCGGGTAGTCGTCAGACACCCAATGTTCAATAATGTCATACTGCTCCTTAAAGGAGTTTTTAAACAAAACGATCATTGTGATCAATAGACCTAAATAAATAAAACCCTTGATAAGATTTTGAGAGAAATAGTTGTAAAAATCCTTTTTACCTGATTGCATTAACTTGGTCAACAAAAATTAGTGCCATATTTAAGGCCGAATACTCTTGGCTTTGTATTGCTCTATGATATCTTTAAAGAACATAGGGTTCGTAAATTTATCAATAATTTTGACTTCTTTGTATTCATCCAACCTCACGGTAAGTTCTTCTAGTAATTGGCCACTATAGACGTATATCCAAGTTTCGTCTTTCCTTAATTTGTCAATACTGGCCTTAATAAAGTCAGACCCTTTCATATCTGGCATCATTTGATCTGTAATGAGGATATCAAATTTATATTGCTGAACGAGGTCTATTGCTTGTTGACCATTCACTGCCTGAACGACATCAATATCATTATAAAAGAACTCTAGGAAGTCTTTAAGGGTGTCTCTTACCCCGAAGTCATCTTCCGCAATTAGAATCTTTATCATTTTCTTTTCATTTGTATAAAAACACTGGTACCCTCTTTCCCTCTAGAAACTACAGAAAGCTCGTGACCTAACCTTTTGGCTAAATCATTTGCCAGATAAAAGCCCATTCCAGAAACCTCTTGATGCTCGTTGACCTTTGCTTGAGGTTTACCTAAGTTAACCAATTGATCGGCAGAAATACCAATACCATAATCTCTAATCTCGATAGAAATGTTTTCATTAGTTTGATTGACAAACAATTCTGGCCTTTTAGATTTCTCTATCGAATACTTTTCTGCATTACTGATCAAAGTATTTACAATGTATTTTAAGGTAAGTTTATCTGTCAAATAATAATATTTTAGCTCGTCAATGCTGGCCTCGGTAGTTAATTTCAGTTGCCAATTTTCTAAAAAGAATGCTCTAATTTCAAAAGCATTGATACAATCATTGAGTTTTTGGCTGGTAGACATAAAGAAAATGAAGTCGTTCAACATTCGCTTTATTGAGTCTATAGCTGCCGAAGATAAAGAAATCAATTTATCCTTATTTTGATTAAATTTCTCGGGGTTATTGATAGATGCCTTCATCATTTCCGTATTGAACTGAAGCGTGGCTATAGGCATTTTAATTTCATGCGAAATCAGGGACAACATTGTTTGACGGCTTTTTTGAAAATCTATTTCCGCTTCCGCCATTTTAGCCTGATTCACCTTGAGCACTAGTGTTCTGAAAAGAGCTAAATTACAGGCAATGATGATCATAGTAACTAAGATCACGTTAATCGCATGCGGTACCGTACCCACCTCTAGGAAAGTAATTACTTGAAATATAGTCCATATTAATATAACTGTCATTGCTCCGATGAGGTAATTAGAAGTGTACTCAGCTGCCATTTTAGCTTTTATTAAAATGTATATGAAGACACCGCCATACAACACAATAAAGAAAAGGTAATATTTCAGCGTAGCTGTAAAAACCATGGGTGGAAAGAAGACTACGATGAAAAGACTAATGATCGTAACTATATAAAATGGCAAGCGAACCCATGAAAAACTCTGCTTAGGGTATAAGTAAAAAAGAAATAAGCCACCAAATAATGCTGCGGTGTGAATAGAGCCATACTCAAGCCTTATGGCCAAATAGAAGTTAAAATTATCTAAAAGTGAGTGTAAAGCATACGGATCTGCCCCCACCATTCTATACATCAAACTCAATGAAAATAATGCATAAAACGGAACTTGAATTGCCAACTGACGGTATGCAATAGAAAAGGAAAGGAGGATGAAGCCCGTAATAAACAGCCCTCCAGCCAAAAACATATTGGTGCCTTGCTGAGACATCAATTGCTTTTGAAGCTTATTGTGTTCTCCAATAAATAGACTGTAGTGGATACCTGAATTGAGATGATCGTAATTAGCAGCTTGGATAATAATGCTCAGCGTATCGCTGTCTTCTGCATCAATTACATGCACCATCGGTACTCGATAAGGCTTATAGGCTGCTCGTGATTTAGCCACAACCCCAGATTTGTAAATCAGCTGATTATTGACAATTAAATTATAAGAAGTGAAAATCTGAGAAATGTCTAAACCCAGCTTCGGATGACTCGCAGGGAGAATTAAGTTAATTGAATAAGTCGCATATCCTTGGTGTGTGAAGTTTGGGGAAGCCTCGTTTGGCCTTTCATTATACCAGTCATGAGGAACATTAACCCAAGTTGGAGGTACATTAGATTGATTTTCGGCTGTGATTAATTGTTCCCAATAAAAAGCCCAAACTCCATCTAAAGCGATCTGTTCAGAAAAATCTTGGTCTCTTAAGTCCAAATAATTTTCTTGAGCGTTGAGCTGTAGACAACAGACTATAAACGAAACAATTAAACCCTGCCTGAACATCAGTAGAAGATATCCCTAAATAATGGTTTACACACTATTTATTGATCAGAATAACTTTCTCTTGTCTTCCATCTATGTACCAAACACCTGTTTTATCAAAGAAAGCTTCTTCTTCTAACATTATCCTAATCTCCTTGTCCCATTCTTTGATGTACGTAGTCGCATTCAGTTCTATGGAGTAAGCAGTATTCAAGTGCAAAGGATAGTCGCCTGTTACGGGTACTCCGCCTTGTGAATCCCACATGCCGAGTGTTGTACCCGAAGCGTGACCATGATAGCCAATTGGATGCGTATAGATAGAAGGCTTAATTCCTTCTGATATAGCCTGCTCTCGTGACATCTTCAATACTTCATTACCTGTTCTTCCTTCTTTGAAGTTTCCTGTAAAAATATCTTGAAGACGATTTCCGACTTTAAAAGCATTTGCTAGATAAGCTGGAATTTCAGTTTCTTCAGGGCGTAAAACGTAGGCATGTTGCTGCTGATCAGTATTCAATCTTAAATAAGTAATACCAAAGTCACAATGCAATAAGTCGCCAGGCATGATGACATTGGTTTCTGGTCGTTGAGAGAAACTTCTTAAATGCTCAACACTTTCCGGATCTGCCCTTTGCACATCTACAGTAGGGTGAAACCAAGTTTGCAGCTTCAATTCAACTATTTTTTCTCTCATCCACCATACCACATCATCTGTTGTTGTAACGCCAGGTGTAATGACTTTATTAGAAAAAGCTTCTGCTATGATCATGTGAGAAATCCGTGTGATGTGAGGATAAATAGCCATTTCAGCATCACTCCTGGTTTCTAACCAGCCGATCGCTACTTTTTCTGCTGAAACAATTTTTCCTTGATCCTTTTTATCTAACGCTGCGGTAAATTCTTCTAAATCAGTCGCCACTACCCCATCAGTAATACCAAAATACTTTGACTTATTCACTGCAATTTTCTTAGGGTTTCTTTCTCTTATTAATTCTGCCACTCTTGCCCATTGATCGGGTTGTTGTGTTGGATCCCATGCACTTTTGAAACTCTCGCCCACATCGTATCGAGCAACAGCTATGGATTCTATTCCCTTTTCTACCCCTCTATCGAACATGATTAATATCGTCCTTCGTCTTGCTGCCAACCATGTTGAGGGCAATAAAGTCTTGATAACAGGGTCTTCATTATACTCTCTAGACATCACTACCCACATATCAATGCTTTCTCTACGCATTATTTCAGGCAAGTAGTTTTGTACCTTATCATTAAGTAGCCTATCTATCGTTTCCGCACGTTCTTTCATTGAAAGGATGTGCGTATCGTTGGCTTGCCCGATAAGGTCGAGGGAAATTATAAGGCATAATACCAGAGTTAGTAATCTTCGCATGGCTAAAGTTGACTTTAAGAAAATCCAATATAACTTCCAATAAGCAATCAATCCAAATTTAAGCTAGTCTATAAATTCTCAAAACTAAATAAAGCTCAGCGCTGTATGCTGGTTATTTTTGAGCGTTAATGAAAAGGAATAGGTTAATTCCAATTTATGCAAAGCTTTGAATTGAGCTCTCCTTGATTCAAAGCGGATTTAGTTTTCAGGGCAATTCATAATTCATTAGTTTTCGTACTCCATAAATTCTTCCTCATGAGAAAAATTATTCTAATCTCCATCCTCTGCTCCTTATTCCTATCTCAAAGTCTTGAAGCCCAAAAGAATAGAAATAATCTTAGAGTAGAACCCGCATTCTGGTGGGTTGATATGCCTACTGATCAACTACAGGTTATGATTTATGGGAAAGACATTGCCCATTCCCGAGCAACAATTGATTACAAGGATGTCGCGATTCGAAAACAAGTAGCTGGCGACTCACACAATTACCTTTTCATCTATTTAGAAATTGGAAGAAATGCTGAAGCTGGAACAATGAAAATCAATCTGAAAAACGGCAAAAAGGAAACTTCAATTGATTACGAACTTAAAAATAGAGTATCAGAAACGAATCGAAACCTTGGCTTCAATAGTTCAGATGTTATTTATCTGCTCATGCCCGATCGTTTCGCGAATGGAAACCCAGAGAATGACACCATAGAAGGCATGTTAGAGGCTGCTGATAGAAATGATCCAAGCGGAAGACATGGTGGTGATTTAAAAGGTGTTCAAAACAACTTAGATTATATCAAAGAATTAGGGATGACGGCCGTATGGTTGACCCCTGTTTTTGAGAACGATATGAAAACGGAATACCACGGTTATCATGGCTATGCTGCAACAGACATGTACAAAGTAGACCGAAGATTCGGGACTAATGACGAATTCGTTTCTTTTGTAAAAGCCAGTCATGACAAAGGTTTAAAGGTGATTATGGATATGATTCACAACCATATTGGAGATCAGCATTGGTGGATGCAAGATTTGCCTTTCAAGGATTGGGTTCATGACCAATCAAAGTACGGTAATACCAATTTTAGAGGAGTAGTCGCCTCTGACCCTTATGCCTCAACCTATGACATGGATAAACTTCAAAAAGGATGGTTTGTCAACGAGATGCCCGATTTGAATCAGCATAACGAAGAACTTGCTTTTTACTTGATTCAAAACACATTGTGGTGGATCGAGTATTCAGGTGTTGATGGAATCAGGATGGATACCTACGTTTATCCCTATGCCGATTATATGGCGCGTTGGGCTAAAGAAGTACTTGAAGCCTACCCTAACTTCAATATCGTGGGCGAATCGTGGGTAGAAACTGTAACTCATGAAGCTTATTGGCAAGAAGATAAGGAAGGCGAAGGCGATGGTTACAATTCTAACCTACCAAGTGTAACAGACTTCCAAATACAATTTGCACTGCGTGATGCCTTTAATCAAGACTTTGGCTGGGATTCTGGTATTATGAAACTCTACTATGCCATTTCTCAAGATCGCTTGTATTCCGACCCTAAGAAGAATGTGATCTTTATGGACAATCACGACATTTCTCGCTTCTTCGCGACTGTGAATCGCGACCTTGATAAATTCAAAATGGCTTATGCTTATTTGCTCACGACTCGTGGAATACCACAAGTATATTATGGAACAGAATTAGCAATGGACCAAACTCAATTTGATGGTGATGGCTACAAAAGAGCTGACATGGCTGGGGGTTGGCCAGGAGATGAAAGGAGCGTTTTCATTCAATCAGGCAGGTCGACAACCGAAAACGATATGTTCAATTATGTGGCAAAGTTGACCAATTGGAGAAAAGGAAGTAAAGCGATCCATGATGGTGAACTACTCCATTTCTTACCTGAAAATAATATTTATACCTATTTCAGGTATTTAGAGGGCGAAAAAGTGATGGTGATTATGAACGCCAATGAAGATGAATTGGAACATGATTTAGGGAAGTATATCGAAATGTTAGAGGAGTATTCTAAAGGCTTTAACGTAATGACGGATCAAGAAGTAAGTCTTTCCAAAGCATTAAAACTGCCAGGAAAATCGGTTAGTATTTTAGAATTGAAATAAACTGATTCTTTTGTGACAAAAAAAGCCTACCCCTTTCGTAAAGGGGTAGGCTCAATCCACATTCTATCTTCGATAGGCGATGGTATTACAAAAATCAGCAAACCCCCTGCTACCTCGAAGGTCCTCTACCGAATAAGTCAAGACCAGATCACCACGATCAACATGACCCACCCCTTGCACTCTGTAACCATTGATTATTTGACGTGGAATTCTTAATTCGTCACCATACACTTCAGCAAATATTTCGATGCCTACAGCGTAAAAGTTATCCAGAAAAATAACATTGCTACGGACGTCACTTTCTTTGAGGACTCTCATATTGTAGAAGGTTGTTTGATCTACAGTTTCACTGTATTCTTCAACTTCGTATCGACCTGTGAAGAAATCACGATCGTCAACGTTTACTTCTTCGATATAGACGATATCACAGCTGGATATAAGGACTAACAGACTTAGGGCGAATAGGGACTTTTTCATGTTGACCATTTTTTGTTGCAGTACCTACTTTCCCAAAAACGTGCCAAAACTAAATAATGAATTCTTTGAGTAGACTTAGTCAATTAGCTGAGCTCGATTAATTGACCTCCTAGAGGGGGTTGTTAAGGTGGTTCCTGAATTCATATAAAACTCCAAAAGCTCTTATTTACACGTCACATAAAATCGTTAACAACGCAAGACATAATTATGTCACCTTTTGGAGGAGTCATCTCGGAATTAGAATCGAATTTAAGTTCATGAATACTCTCTGATTGAAGAACAATACACAGCGTGAGTCATTAAAAAAGGGTTCACTTTTACAGTGAACCCTTTGACTTTTGCAACTTGAAAAGAGGCTTTACTTACTCCACCGAATCACATGAACCCAAACCTCTTTAACCCTTGTGTCTTTTCGGATTTATTTCATTCTGTCTAGGGCAGTTTTATAGCCATTGTACCCCCTAAATAAACATAGTCTAAATTCCTTTTACGGCCTCAGTGTTGCCTATCAAGTTTGAAATTACTGGATCATTGAAGCTTTCAGGATCATGCCTTCATTGATATTGAACAACGACAGCCCTACTATTGTGCCGATGGAAAGGCCGTGGTCTCCTTTGTTTACAAGTGAGTATGAAAAACCAGCTTGACTCTTTGACTGTGCTATGAAACCAATGTTGTTACCTGCTATGTTGAGTCCAAATCCCCTCTTGTCCGCCAAGCGGTTGGCATAGCTTACAGCATAGGCTTCTGGCAATGCTTGAATGACCGAAACAGAACTCTTTAGATGACCGATAAGGCTGTAACGTCATCATTAGTGATGGTTACTGTAGCACCACCTGAGATAGTAACGGCCAATGTAGTCGCTGATAAACCACTTTGGCTTATAGTCAACGTTTCTATTGCTTCTTGTATACCATCATTGGTTGGGGAGCTTCTTCTATTACTGCTGAACTAGAAGATGCGAAAGCGGGTTACGCTAGGCTATTAATGGTAGAATACTCTCTTCTGTTTCTTATGATTTCAATCTTGCCGACCTCTTCTTTGATCAAAGACTCGTTTGTCTCATTTCTAATAAAAGGCATGGTCATTACTTTATCAGAATAAGGGGACTGATACGGTTGGTCTACACTTGAATAAGGTGCTTCGACCTCTAAAGTGGTGCTCTGCGCCATACCCTATGGTAAGCTTGTCAACGAAAAAAGCATTAAGAATACACCAAGCCTTAGTGGGTTCTTTAGAGCTTTAAAAACAAGCATTAGAAAAGAGGCAAGTCTAGTTATCATATCACACAAACAATGAGTTAATTTTACAATGTAAGAGTTCAAGACATTCGGCATTGGACAGCGCGCTCATGAATTAAAATTTACGAATAATTGGAAAAAAATATGAAATGCAATGAGCAGACACCACCCAAAACGGGTAGCCTTTAGAAAAAATAATTAGCTGAACGTGTTCACTAATTTGTTTTTAAATCTCGTTGATGAGCTCAATTAACGCTGGCTTGGTTGAGGGCCCCTATCTTAAAGGATATGTTGTGGTGATCAGCTTTAAAGAGCACTAAAACGGCTAATAGAGGCCCGCTCAAAGGCTTTAAAATGGGTGTAATTGGAAGCATAACCTGTTTAGTGAGTTCAAAAGATCAGTTCATGCTGGCTTTTTTATTAAAAAAAGTATCCTCGTATGTAGGAAAAAAAAGAGGGTCATCTTTAATGATCCTCATGATCAAATATATTACCGTCATACTACTAATTCATGCTATTGATCTTCCCTTCATTTTTCTCATGTGATAACGTAGTTACCCGAAGTCTCAGCCACAACAGCACCTCCAACTTGCGTAAAACTAAAGTCAAAAATACCAGGTATTAATTCTAAGGTGCTGACTTCTTCTTTGGTATCTAACGTAATATGTCTCACTAATTCATGGGTCCAAGTACCTGTGGCATTAAAAAGGTCACTTCCTTTGGTGGTTGTATAAGTACCATCGGTAAACGAAAGGGCGACACCTGAATAGTTAAGGCTTACGTCCTGATTATGCAAGGTGATACTTCCAGTTGGTCCGAAACCCCAATTTTCGGACAAGACCTCAAAGACATGTGCTTGGGCTGTTAGCGCTATAGGTTTAACACTCAAACAAGGCATAAAAAAACCCACTAAAGTGGGTTTCGATTTTGTGTAGACTGAGATGGACTAAGCTATGTTAGTATAAACCGCTTGCACATCATCATCTTCGTCAATTTTATCAATCATTTTTTCAATTTCTTCAATTTGCTCTTCAGTATATTCTACAGGAGTGGTGGCGAAACGTTTTAAACTGGCACTTTTTAAGTCAATGCCCTTTTCTTCTAAGGCTTTTTGCAGCTGACCAAAGTTGGTGTAATCACCATAGATAGCAACAAGCATTTCTTCTTCCTCTTCATTCTCAAACTCTTCAATTTCTTCTAAGCCCGCATCAATAAATTCGAATTCTAGTTCTTCCAAATCCATATCCTCTGTTTTAGAAAATTCGAAAACCGCTTTTCTGCTGAACATAAACTCTAATGAACCATTGGGCACTACACCACCTCCTGCTTTATTAAAATACGACTTCACATTGGCCACAGTTCTATTTTGATTATCCGTAGCACATTCTACAAATACCAACACACCATGAGGACCTTTGCCCTCATAATTCATCTCAATATAGGCCTCAACATCTTTGCTTGTCGCCCGCTTTATCGCTGCATCAATGTTATCCTTGGGCATATTTTGGGCCTTGGCATTTTGAATTGCAGTACGCAAGAAACCATTCATCCCTGGGTCTCCGCCTCCTTCTTTGGCGGCCATGGTGATGGCTTTGGCCAACTTTGGAAATATTCGAGACATAGCGTCCCAACGTTTCATTTTTCTACCCTTACGGAATTCGAATGCTCTTCCCATACTATTTTATTCAATTCGGCAAATTGGCCAAGACTTTGTATTTAAATCGATTGCTATAAAGTTGAGTAAAATTAATAAGACAAATGAATTACAGTGGTTCGAATGCTATATTTTTATCCCTGGTCTTCAACTGTTGAGCTAATACCAGTTGATACTATGCTGAAAAGCTAGCGTCAACAGATTCAAAAACCAATTAAAGGCATAAAAAAAGCCTCTCAAAAATTTTGAGAGGCTTCTAAATCAGAGAAATTCTG
>JBLIES010000052.1:0-18204 GCA_047633135.1 Roseivirga sp. | reverse complement strand
AGTTGACTGGCTACTAGTTCTGATAGAAATTTTTTGGGGTATGCATTGTTGAATATTTCTAACGCCATAGACAGTTTTCCGTCAAATAGTCTGTTGAGCTTAGAAATGATCATTCTAGATAAATCCTCATGTGGCACATTTTCTAGAAGACTATATTCTAAAGCATGAGAGAAAGGGCCGTGGCCGATGTCGTGGAGTAAAATGGCAATCGTAGCCGCCTCAAACTCTTGCTCTGTTATTTCGATTCCTTTGTTCCTAAGGTTTTCAAGTGTTGCACCCATGAGGTGCATTGCGCCCAAGGCATGATGAAATCTAGTGTGATGAGCGCCAGGGTAAATGAGGTCGGTAAGACCGAGTTGTTTAATACGTCTTAAACGCTGAAAATAGGGGTGATCTATGATGTCAAAAACCAATTCGCTCCTGATTGTGATAAAACCATATACCGGATCGTTGATAATCTTCTTTTTGTTCAAAGTTTGTGCGTTAATTCCTTTAAATTCGACCTTGTTGCTAAATCCAAGCCATGCAAAGATATAATATTTTATGGGCCGATGATGAGATCGACCTCCTTAAGCCTCATATCTTATTTCTGAATTCGAAGGGATATGATATCACTCCCGTTGCGAGTGGTGCAGATGCTATTGAGTCTGTAGAACACCACCTATTTGATATGGTTTTTTTGGATGAAAATATGCCTGGAATGACTGGGCTTGAAACGCTGAAATATATAAAAAGCAGAAGGCCTTCTTTGCCCGTGGTAATGATCACAAAAAGTGAAGAGGAAAGTATAATGGAAGAGGCAATTGGTTCTCAAATAGCTGATTACTTAATCAAGCCCATCAACCCAAGTCAAATCTTGCTTTCGGTTAAAAGGATACTCGATAATAAAAGATTGGTAACTGAGCGTACTAACCTTGAGTATCAGCAGGATTTCAGGAACATTAGCATGGCCTACAATGAATACATGGATCATAACGAATGGATCTCGATTCATAAAAAATTGGTCTATTGGGAGTTAGAGATCGACAAGACAGAGGATAAGAGTATGGCGGAGGTTCTAGGTATGCAGAAAACCGAGGCTAATGGTCATTTCACCCAATTTATAAAGGATAACTATGAAGATTGGTTGAACGACTCAGGTATTGAAAGGCCCTTACTTTCGCATGACCTCCTTAAGAAAAAGGTGTTCCCAAACCTTAATGGTCAGACTACCTTTTTGATTATTATCGATAACCTAAGGTATGATCAATGGAAGACGATAGAAGAGGATATTGCTCCCTATTTTAATGTAGCGGAAGAGGATGCATACTATTCCATTTTGCCAACAACAACGGCCTATGCTCGCAACGCTATATTCTCGGGTCAGTTGCCTTTAGAAATGTCAAAGAAAAGCCCAGATTTATGGGTGAGTGATGACAATGAGGATGAAGGTAAAAACAATAATGAAGAAGCTTTTTTAAAGCGTCAAATCGAAAGATTAAAACTTGATGTAAAAACGAGTTATCATAAAATAATACATTCCTCGCAGGGTAAACAGTTGAATGAACAATTCAATAATTTGTTGAGAAACGATTTAAATGTGGTCGTCTACAATTTCGTAGACATGCTATCTCATGCACGGACAGACATGAGAATGATACGGGAACTTGCGGCAGATGAATCCGCTTATCGCTCGTTAACCAAGTCGTGGTTTCTACATTCCCCTTTGTTTGATCTTTTGAGAATGATAAGTGAAAAAGGGCTTAAGGTAATGATTACTACAGATCATGGTACTTATAGGGTTAAGAAAGCGCATCAAATTGCGGGTGATAAAACCGTAAACACAAACTTGAGGTACAAGCACGGAAGAAATTTAGGGTACAAAGAAAATAGTTCAGTCTTCACCGTAAAGGACCCGGAGAGATTACATTTACCGAAGCCCAACGTATCGACCTCCTATGCTTTTGCTGCAGAGGATTTGTTTTTTGCCTATCCCAATAATTATAACCACTACGTAAAGTATTATAAAGACACCTTTCAGCACGGTGGTATATCAATGGATGAAATGATAATTCCTTTTATTTCTCTAAATTCGAAGAAGGGCTAATGCAGGCAATACTTACGTTAAAGTCGGACGGGCTTAATGACTTAAATGCCTTATCGCAGCGAGTGATTGAATTCGGAAAGGATTATAAAATTTGGCTTTTGATAGGGAGAATGGGAGCCGGTAAAACTACTTTGTCCAAAGCGCTTTGTTCATCATTGAAAGTAATAGACATAGTGCAAAGCCCAACTTTTTCTCTCGTAAACGAGTACGAAACTGAGTCTGGAAAAACGGTGTATCATTTTGATTTTTATAGAATTACAAAGGCTGAAGAGGCTTTGAATATTGGGATTGAAGAGTATTTTTATTCGGGAAATCAATGTTTGATTGAGTGGCCAGAAAATATAAGTGAATTGATTCCTGATGAATACCTTAAAATAGAAATTGAGGTAGAGCAAAATGAATCAAGGACGATTAAATTAACTAAACATGACTGAAGGTAAGAAAACAGGTTTTGCCGAATTAGCTTTAGAAGGCAGTCTTTATCCTCAAGAGAAATTGATGAAGGTAAAGTCGGGTAGTAAATCGCTTACAATCTCAATTCCTAAAGAGGTATCCTTTCAAGAAAATAGGGTGTCTTTAACGCCTGCTGCAGTGGGTATATTAGTGAATAACGGGCATGAAGTGATCCTAGAACAGGGTGCTGGCAAGCAAGCCTTTTTTAATGATAACGAATACAGTGAAGTAGGTGCCAAGATTGTGTACTCGACAAAGGAGGCTTTCGAATCACATATCATTGTTAAAGTTGAACCTCCAACTTTAGAGGAGATTCTTTTGATTAAACCAGGTACACTTTTGCTTTCAGCCTTACAGACAGGCAGCAAATCTTCGGAGTATTATGAACAATTGAATAAAAGAAAAATTACAGCAATAGGCTACGAGATGCTCGAAGACAAGGCAGGTGGTTTGCCAATTGTAAACGCTATGGGAGAATTAGCGGGCAGTTTGGTCATTCCCATTGCCTCCGAATTAATGAGTACTATCAATGGAGGCAAAGGAGTAATCCTTGGTGGCATCACAGGCGTTCCTCCAACCAGAGTGATTATTCTAGGGGCCGGAACTGTGGCTGAATATTCTGCTAGAGCTGCCTTAGGGCTAGGTGCCGAAGTAAGGATTTTCGATAATGAAATATATAAGCTGAAAAGGATAAAACAGAAGCTAGGCAATCAAGCATTTACTTCCACGATTGACTCCGCTACATTGAGCCAATCACTGAGGTCGGCAGATGTTGTAATCGGTGCCTTAAGGGCAGAGAAGGGTAGGGCAAGATGTGTCGTAACGGAAGAGATGGTTGCTAACATGAAATCAGGTTCGGTAATCATAGATGTTTCTATCGATCAGGGAGGTTGTATTGAAACCTCTGAGTGTACATCGCATGATAACCCTACTTTTATAAAGTATGATGTAATCCACTATTGCGTACCGAATATTGCCTCTAGAGCAGCTAGAACTGCGACAACAGCCTTGAGTAATATTCTTACACCTGTTTTGTTGAAAATGGGTGATGTAGGTGGGGTTGAAGAAATGATGTATCACTATGGGTGGTTCAACAAAGGGGTGTATGCTTATAAAGGGACTATCACTAACCTGAGTATTGCAAGGAAATTCAATTTAGCGTATAAAGACTTGAATTTGCTTCTCGCAGCACGATTCTAGTACGAGTTTAGAATTGCATTACTTATAGTTTTGAATATTTCTTTAGAGATGTTTCCAGAGTCGTCTTTTCTGAGGACGTCATTGAGTGCCATAACTCCAATAGTGTTCTCCAAAAAGTCTTTTTCTCCTAAGTCTTTAAAAGCCATACTCCATTTATCAAATATGCGATCTGTTATTTTTTCAGTATGCAGGGTGATGACGTTTTTATGTCGAGGGTCATTTTTGATGATCTCATATAATTGATTGACTTGATTTTCTTCACCTTCTAGTATTTGAAGAAATTGTGTTTTGTGATAAAGCAAGCAGCCGGTAATCCCCTTTTTGACATTATTCTTTCTTGATTGTTGGAGGATTTTTTGAATATCAACCTCAGTGATATTAGTTGTGGCTTGACTGTGGTAGACAATTTCGTAAAGCATCTTAAAAAAATTTTAGTCTTATATCTAAGTTAGTGAATGTATGTTCATTGTCAACTGAATTGGTCTAAATGTTAATGCCCTAAAAAGAGCGAGGTAATGAGAATTACATTTCTCAGATATATTGTCCGAAGTTAAGGCTTTAAAATAAAGTAGAATCTGCTTCTTTGTAGGAGCAAAAAAAAATGAGAATGGAGTTGAAGGCGGAATTATTAGAGTATTGTGCGAATGCTATTAAAGCGAGGAGGCAAATAATTAGTGAAGCTTTTTTAAATGCACAATCCGCAGCTAACGAAGAAACTAAGAGCAGTGCTGGCGATAAGTACGAGACAGGCAGGGCCATGATGCATCTTGAGAAAGAGAAGTTGGCCACTCAAATGGCTGAAGTGTCAAAAATGGAAATGGCTTTAAGCCAAATTGACCCTGCTAAGCATTCCCAAACCATTGCTATAGGTAGTTTAGTTTCATCCATAAATGGTAATTACTTTTTGGCAGTTTCGTTAGGTCAAATAGAACTGTCCAATGGAAAGTATTTTGCTATTTCCCCAGCTTCTCCAATCGGTAGGGCTATGTTAGGCAAAAAGCAGAATGACTTTTACGAGTTTGGAGGCAAAAAAGTGAAGATAGAAAAAGTGCTTTAAGCCTTCTTTAGAAACATAGTTTTCAGTACGATTTGACTTTTGCCGATCCTACATTCTACTGCATCTGGGCTTGCCGTTAGTCGGATTCCCTTAATTAAATTACCGCGCTTTAAGGTGGTATTCATTCCTTTTACCTTCAAGTCTTTGGTGACATGAACTGAATCACCATCTTCCAAAATATTTCCGTTGCTGTCTTTTACTTCCATTATAATTATTTTGCTGTGCGGCTTGCTTCTATTACTTAACCCATCAGCGTAAAGATGAGCATTGAGCATTCTAATGTTGTGTTTCGAAAAACGATGAGCACTTAAAGTTAGTTCATCTTTAGCTCACCTTCATACAAAAGCCAAGCGTCAGGATCGAGGATGATTTTGGTAGGGGTATTCTTCAGTTTTGGTTGATAGGATTGCTTTTTTGATTCGATTTTTATCACTCTTCTTTCGCTATTACCATCTGCGTACTGAATCTCAATTTCTAGATCGAAAATGAAATTTTCTGTTTGGGACTGAAGAATTTGTAAGTCCAATTCTCCTGCATTAAAACTCCAAGAGGCGTCAATATTGGGCTGACCCGCTTGATACACCCATTGCTGGAAGAATCCATCCAATTCTTTTCCAGATACTCGCTCGAATACATCTTTTAGGTCGTCCGTAAGTGCGTTAGAAAGGGTGTATTTAGCGTAATATTGCCTTATTGCCTCCCAGAATATATCATCGCCAACTTCTCTTCTCAGCATATGTAAAACCCAACCTCCTTTTTGATAAGTGTTGGCATTCAAAACCTGCATGTATTCCTCGATTGCTGTGTTAACAATCGGTACTCGATTCTTATTACTGAACTCAATGACTTGCTGTCTATTGGCCAAGACTGACTCCCAAGCTTTTGCTCTGCCATGCTTTTGTTCCATGTACAGAATTGTGAAATAGGTAGCGAAACCTTCGCTTAGCCATGCATGATGCCAATTGCCTTCCGATGCTGAGTTCCCAAACCATTGGTGCGCAATTTCATGCGCTAAAAGCCCTTCAATAGTTCTATTGCCTGTTACTGAGTTTTCAGAATAAAAAATATTACCTGCGTTTTCCATTCCACCAAACTGCGTTTTGGATTGAACGTTGGCTAATTTGGCAAATGGATAATCACCTACATGGTTAATGAACCAATCCAAAATTGGGGCAGCTGGGGCATAGTCATAAAAGCCTTTCTCTCGGTCTTGAGGGTAAACCCAACTGGAAACTGTGGTGCCATAGATGTCAGCCACATTTTGGATTGCGAAGCGCGCAGCACCAATCACCATTACTTTGGTGGGTAATTCTACGTCAGTTTTCCAAATGGTGAGCATTAGCTTGTCGTTGATATTAGTGTGCTCAATCAACCTTCCATTTCCCACTACTTGATAATGACTGGGAGCCGTCACGATCCATTCTACTGTGGCTTTGTCAGAAGGGTGGTCTACAATTGGTAACCAATGCTGACCTCGGTCTGGGTAATTATCACCGAAAAATGTACGGTCACCATATTTGTTTTTTGATATGATAAGGCCAGTTTTTGGGATGCCCTCATAAGCGATGATGAAGGTTCTCAACTCATTGGCCTTGGCGGGCGTATTAATATTGATCTTATTCTCTTTGTGCTTGAAGGCTACTTTCTTATCGCCCTCCATCATGGCGATTACCTTCATTCCTGTCCCATCTTTATCTTGATTGATCAAGTCTAAAGCGAAATCTTTGAGGTCTTTTTTAAACCGAATTGTTACCTCGGTCAACCCGTTGATTCGGTTCGATTCGTCATTCAATTGAATTTCGAATCGATAATGAATTACATCGATACTCTCTAAACGATCAAAGTGTTTTTGTGCATTGACCGATAGGCATACAAAAGAAAGAAGAATAAGGCTGATGGTCTTTTTCATATCGAACATTTGATGTTAAACTAGCGAAAAAGCCGCCTTAATCAAATTTGATTTGAAATAGGCTTAGGCCAGAACGAATAAGAAAATGAGAGGGAAGACCATTCCTGCAAGCGCCAAATACCATCCTCGCTTTTTGAAACTGGTATTGCCGCCAGAGATGAACATGCCACTTAGCGCAATAAGGATCATGGCTACACCGAAAATATCTGAGTACCAGATCCAATAAGGGTTGGTCGTTTGGTGTAAATCAGCCATTTCGGCCAAGCCTACGCGCCTACCAAAGAACTGGGTTTGACCTTCGCCAGTCGTTAATTCAACTTCGGACAAGGCGTCTTCAAAAAAGATTCTAAGTTTTCCGTCTTGAATTTTGAAAGTTCTAAATTCATTGCCTATCCCTATGGTTGGGATGAGGGTTTTAACATATTCCTCGGTGATTTCTTCTTGGTTTTGAGTAATCGCCAATTTCAAAGGGTCTGACTGATAGGTGTATTGGCGCGAGTTAAAGTCTCTTCTGTGATTAAGCGCTATGCCAGATATAGAAAAAGAGATGATGAGACCTACAAACACATAGGCGATGTCTCGGTGCCAGTTTCTACTGACATTTCTTAGCTTTTGATTCATTATACTTGTTGAGACTGATTTTAAATTACAAAGAAAGATAATTTGAGTCGTGATTTCACCAAAGATTTTTTTTGGCGAATTTTTAAGAAATGCGTGGGCATTTTAATATTGATTGAGGCGCTGATTTACATGCTTGTAAGCTAACTGGAAAGGTACCTTGGCAGTGGAGTAGTATTTAAATTACATTTATTTCGGCCAATGCTGTTGAGTGACTGCAGCGAGTTGGTTGATTCTCTCAATTAACCCCGCGTTGAGTTCGCGTGAAAATGACATGCCACATCTCTATTTTATTTTAAATAGACTAGCATGTTTTCTATGCAAGGAGACCAACCTTATCTCCAGGCCATATGATGCAATCCTTGCTTCCAATTAATCTCTTATGATCATATTTTAAAGTGCGCCATGGTGATGCCTTTCTATGAATTCACTTTTTTGTGATTCTCACTTGCTTGTTATAAGTACTCGTAATTTGATCTAGATAGCTTTTTAAAAGCTTAAATTCATCAGGTTGATAAACAGCCTTTTTAAATTCGTAATGAGATACTGCCGTAATCTTATCTTTTAAGGGGCTTATAAACACTTGATAATTAAACTCTACTAGGTTATTGGAGAAGCTAACAGCTTCAGGAATAGTCTGAGTTTCAAAACCATCTGGTATAGATACGGTAGTATTAAACTGCTTTTTCTGACTATAATTGAAATCCACGGGGTATGCTCTTTCATTGGACTTAAAAGGATTTACCGTGGGTGCTTTGTTTAAGAAAGGCCGAAAATACAGGTCACCTTCGAAAGTAGAAATAGGGAAGGAGGCTTTGTAATCTATGATATACGGCTCTGAGGGAGTTTTTCTATTCTCATAATTCACCAGCCCAATGAGTTCATAGCTGTTGTCAAGCTCTGATTGGATCAATTGTTTGTTGCGCAAGTATCGAATAGCGTCATAATCGGTTAATGACTTTTTGAATTGACCTTCTAATCTCAAATTAGACGGATCTAAGGCAAGTTCCATAGTTTCGATTGTCACAGAAGGGATGGTGATATCGAGGTCTATCCATCCAATGTTATCCTCATCTACTATTAATCCTTTCTCATTCAGGTAGGCGGCAGGTAGTTTACCAAAACCTAATTCTTTTTCAGTTGCTTCAGTAAGATAATATTGATTGTCTATTTTTATCACCACTGCGACTGTGTTAAAGAAGCTGTCAAATGGGTAATCAACCTTGATTTTTCCGTTATCTCTGGTGCTGAGAAGGATAGGGTAGACCTCCAAGTCAAAGGCCTTTAACATGGCTACTAAAAATAAGTTGATTTCAGCAGTAGAGCCACTGGTTTCTTTTAAAAAATCCTTGATGCTCTTGCCTGTGTATTTTCCTCTCCTGTTATTCCAAGAGTAATTATTTTTAACATATTGTGTAATACTTTTGGCCTTCTCTAAATCAGGTAGTTTGGAGAATGACTGAAGTTCGCTATCCTTCTTCATCATTTTCTCGACATTTTTTGTGCCTGATTTGATGTATTTCCCGAAGTTATCTGACTTGATCATGGACTTTACTATCTGAGGCCATGAGGTCATAAATTCTTGTTTTGTCCCATCTGTTTGGGTAGTGCTGGCTAATTGCCAATCCATTTTAATTATATAATCGTTGACAGAAGTGATGTAATCTGTATCATAGAATTTAGGGATGTCCTTTAAGGCAAATTCATAGACTATATCGTTGTATTCAAGACCAGCAAAACTGCGCGTTAACTTGTCTTTATAAGAGGTAGTATGATCAAATTTTTTAATGCCTTGCGCTAAATATGTGTACTCATAAAATGGGTTAATACTGACTTGATACTCACTGTAGAGTGTGGGAATGGTATTTTGAAATTCCCAATCTGGAAGATTGAGCATAAAGGGCGTTAAAAACGAGTAACTGAATTCAATTATGGTGCCTTCTCTCACGTTAGGAATGGCAAATTTGCTTTGACGCCAATTGTCATTTATTCTTTCAATAAAAATATCAGACTCATTAAGCTCACTTTTATCAATGACGCCATTGTTCAGGTTGTGGCTGATTGCCTTAACATCATAGACGGACTCTTTGGTATAGGAGTCGGAAACATAAAAGGGAATACTGATGTCTGCAAACGCTAATCCCGCTTTTGATTGGATTTTGATTCTTTTGACTCGCTCAAATAATATTTTGAAACTATTATTTTCATAAACGAATCTGGCTTGTCCTCGATCAAAAAGGATTACTGCTGGTTCATCACTATATTTTTTTAAATCCTCATTTAGAAAATCTTTAGACGTCACAGATCCGAATTGAATGGATTGTTTTTGACCTTTTACATTTAGATTGAAAAGGATTAAAATCAGGATGGTAGCATATCTCATGTTAAGGATTATGGTTACTTTAAAGTGATTAGTGTTTTGGATATTGAGTGATCAATGGTCGAGATGAATTCATAAAATCTAGCGTAGTCTTCAATGGTGTATTTGCCTGATTTTAATAGAAACTCTCGTTTAACGCTTATCATGCGCCCTTTTTGTGCTGATATTACAGAGTAGCTCCCAAACTCTGATTTGACTGAATCCACTCCTGTAGTTATTTTAGCTTTAATCTTATCCCCTACAGAATAATTGAGTTCTTCAATAAAATGAATGGGATACGGGAAAAATAGAGGCGTCTTTCTACTTTCTGGTCGCTCGAACCTGGGGATGTCTAAGGAGGGTAATCTGAGTACTTTGGCATCTCCAAACTCTTGCCCTTGGTCTGAAAGATCGATTTCAACAATGACACGAATTTCGGGACTGTCTCTCGTTTCATGTTTAATCTCAGTTATTGTAGAGGAGGACTTTGAATATGGCAGCCTCGTTCTAATGTAGTTATGGGCGTCATCCAACATGCCGGACTTCAAATAATAGAGCAAAGTTTCGAAATCATCACCCTTGAAAGTAACTTCTATTTTAGCCTTGATGTCATTTTTGTCGTTGATTACACCCTTAATTAGGGTTTTTCGTGTTACCTGATCGTTTGTCAATGCTGGAACTCTGACTATTTTGCTTTCGGAACTGTTGACAAAGAGAGCATTTCGGTTTTGAGTAAATGTGCCTAAATAGCCGAATGGATTGGTATTGCTGGTGGTCTCCAGCCAGAGCGTGTCCGATTCCGTGGGCACAGCTAATATCACATGATTGAACTGCTGACTAGGGAAATCCTTGATTATTTCATTCGGAGTTTCCTCTGCATAAACGTCTACACAAAACGATTCAATTCCTACTTCAGCCAATAGCGTTTTCATATAGTTGGTCAAGGCTTTGCAGTCGCCATATTTGTTTTGTGCAACATAACTAGCGGGGTAAGGGAGCATTCCACCTATACCAATTGACACATTGATATACCTTACATTGTCTTGCAAATAATGATAGAGTGCTTTTGCCTTTGATGTTCTATCTGGTAAGTTTCGCGTCAATTCTAGGATGGTATTTTTTTCACTTTCTGGTAAGTCTTGTAGCCCATAGCTGAGTTTCTCTAACCATTCTCCATAGGCATTCCATGATTGAAAACTACCCTCTAAGCCATATTCAAACTTTATAGGCACAATAGATACATAGGGTAATAAGCTTTTTATTGATGGAGAATAGAACTCAGGCTTTACCTCATTCCTGACATAATCACTTTTCCATTCATAGGTTACCTTATCACCGTCCTTCAGCACTTTTCCTGGTGAGATATTTTGCTCATGAATAGATATCTTAAAATCCGATGAGGTAACTACCGTTAAAGTTGCAAGGTTAGTGTTAGTATTGAGCGATAAAACTGGGGTCCATTCGTCTACTGAAAGAAACCCGTTGAAAGAAATTGTATAGCTGTATTTTAGAACGTAGGGATATCGATTATGACTCAATTCGAACGATTTGATGAAGTCATCTTCGTATAAAGAGTACCCAGCAATACTACTAGCCTCTGAGATGTCTTTCTTTTTTAGCTTCTTTACCTCTTGCCCATTGCTATCTTCTATGGTAGCTGTTAAATCTTTGATCTTAGTAGAGGGTGAAAAAGGTATATCGACCCGAGTCATGAAATGGCCTTCTCGGTTATTGATTCGTATGGCTACTTCTATTTCTTGAGAAAGTCTAGTCCCCACAACCTCAATTTTTTTATGGTATTCCAACACTTCAGCATCTCCAGATTGAGCCTGCAAGGGTTGAATTCCTTGGGATAAAATTATAATGACTAATAAACCTGAATAATATTTAATCAAACTCATAAATTATTCTTTAACCTTTCATGAGTTTTTCATGCTTAGCAATTTGTATTTAAAATTATACAATTTCGTTGAATTAAAAAGTGTATTTACTAGATATTGACCACTCATCTGAATGATTATTTAGAAAAGCCTTTTAATAAATCATACCCCAAATTGGGTCAGATGATGATCTAAATGCTTAAAAAACATATTGTTCCATTCTGTGCTGCTAAGTTTTCCAAATGAAAGAGATGCTCTTTGTTCGAAATGTGCTTTACCGAGCGTATGAGTTTTGTTTACATAGTTGATTAGTCTCTTTTTTTCAACTTCGAAGTCCTTTTCTGTATTTATGATAAAGACAGCAGCCGTTTGAGAATTTTTCTTGTAAGGTTTTTCACCCACAACAATTCCTTTTACAAAAAACTTGAGCACTAATTTCATAATGCCTTTGGGCTTGGAATGTTTGTTTTCATAAGCCATTTCATAGGTTATATTGCAGTGGGCCAACATTTGACTAATATTCATTTTGCCCCACTGCGGTTTAGTATCCGGAGTAAGTCTGTTAATTCTTTCAATTACTTCTTGATTGACCTCGGGGGTGAAAATGTTTTTCATGCGCTTTATTGCTTTAAAAAATGACTGATTACTTGCCTACTTTACCTTTCATGGATTTGAAGATCTTTTGTGAATCGAAACCAATTCCATCTTTAAACACAACCTCCATTTTTCTAATATTGGCAACGTCTGCTTCTAAATCGCCATTGATAATGACCAAGTCTGCTTGTTTGCCTACCTCTAGCGATCCTACTTTATCTGATCTTTCAAGGTACTTGGCTCCATCAAGCGATGCAATCTTTATGGCTTCTGTTAAGCTGAAACCTGCCTCGATAAACAATTCTATTTGTCGCTGATTGGCATAACCTGCAATGGTTCTGCCAGCACCTGTGGGGTCTGTGCCCGCGAGGAGTTGACCACCCATTTTATAAAAAGTCCTCTCCCAAGCCATTTGCTTGATAAAGTTTACAGTGGCTAATGAGTCTCGCCCTTGCGACCTGGTATGTCTTTGTGTCAAACTCTCCCTAAAGTCTTCGCTCATGGCGTCAATTCCACCGCCTAAAACTACCTCACGACCTGTATATGGCTCAAAAACCGTCAAAGTTGATGTAATGGCGACCTCTTTTTCTATCAGAAACGCCATTAAATTTTTCATTTGAGGGCTTTCCAATGGAAGTGCTGATAGGCTTTGGCCTCTTTTAAAAGCAGGGCAAAAGTTGTCTACTTTATCGCCAACAAAGTCAGAACTTTGGAAAAATCCGTGCTCGATATTGTCAATGCCAATTTCAGCTGCTTCGCGATAAGTAACAGAGCAGATATGACCTGTCACCTTTTTTCCTTTGGCATGTGCCGTTTCTACTACAGCCTTTAAGTCTTCTTTGGTAATATTCTGGTATACTTTGAATGAGTTGATACCTTTGCCAGACCAATACTCCACCATTTCTGCTGCTTCTTCTGAACTATTGATTACACCCACTTCTGGTACGGGCGTACCTTCGCGCTCTATAAATGGACTGGTCAAATCCATTTTTGGTCCTAACATTCTCCCTTCTTCGATCCATTTCTTAATGTTTAAATCAGTTTGAGGCTCAATGCTTCCGGCAGTACGAATTGTAGTGACACCTCCGGCCAGATAAAGCCTGGGGAAGGTGAAGGTCATTTGAGTAACGCTGAAAACACCATCTGTGGGTTTGGGGTAAAAAATATGTTCATGAAGCATCACCAAGCCAGGGATAATCGTTTTCCCTTTACAGTCAATCACCTTGGCACCAGTTGGAATTGCAGTCTTACTGCTAGGGCCAATGGCGGTAATCACTCCGTTTTCAAAGACAATGCTATGGTCGTTTTTTGCTATTGCCCCTGTACCATCGATTACCTTTGCATGGGTTAAAACTATAGTCTCACTTTGCTCTGAAATATAGGGCTGAACGGCTCTCGAGAAGTTTTGAGCTTTTAATTCAAGTTGGGCTGTGAGAAATAAAAGGGTGACAAAAAATGTATTTAACTTCATAGTTGTGTTTTGGATAATGGAAGTTAATAATTTATGGTTTGCATTTGGTGGTAATAGATTTGATATCTTAGTGATGAGATTTAAATGGTAAACATGGACTGGATAGTAAATTTCTTTAATGACATCCCTACCGAATTTCGTGCAGGGATTCTTATTGGCGGAGTGGTGATCTTTTGGGTGGTAGAGGGCACGCTACCACTTTTTAGTTTTAAGTACAAAAAAGTTCGCCACGCTGGCCTCAATTTATTTTTTACTTTGACCACAGCCATTATTGGATTTGGGCTAGCTGGAGTTTTACTTGCCGCTTCGGACAGGGTGACGAGTAACCAATTCGGCCTTCTATACCTGATTGAATTACCGCTTTGGGGACAAATGGTTATTGGTTTGTTATTACTCGATTTTATAGGGGCCTATCTTGTTCACTTTACTGAGCATAAGGTGAAATGGATGTGGAAATTTCACTTGGTACATCACAGCGATACGACTGTGGATGTGACTACAGGACTAAGGCATCACCCGGGAGAGACTGTTTTTAGAATTGCCTTTACTATTCTAGCCGTAATCATTGTTGGTGCTCCAATGTGGCTAATTATGCTGTATCAAAGTTTGTCAGTATTGTTCGCTCATATTACTCATGCGAATATCAAGATGCGAAAATCTGTCGATAGGGCGCTTTCATGGGTGTTTGTAACTCCCTTAATGCACAAAGTTCATCACCATTATACGCAGCCCCTTACAGATACCAACTACGGAAATATTTTCTCCCTATGGGACAGAATCTTTGGCACTTTTGCACAGGTGGATGATACCAGCGAGTTGATTTATGGGATCGATACTCACATGGATACTCAAGAAAATGATCGAATGGGGAATTTGTTAAAAATCCCATTTCAACCCTACAGAACACCAGACTCTGATCAGAAATAGACTTTAATTCTCGAATACAGTTTCTTCTTGGAACGCACCCTCTTTATAAATCTCTTCTTTTATCTTATCTCCCTGGGCATTGTAGAAAAACTGTGAGCCTTCTTTTTTACCATTGACCATTTGAGCTGTAGATTCTGTCGTGCCATCGTCATAATACCATGTCCATTTACCTATTTTTAGTCCATCTTTCATCTCTCCGTCTGTCAGCAAGGCACCTGCTTCACTGTAAGCACTTTGTTCACCATCTGCCTTCCCATTCTTATAGTTGGAAATAACTGATAGATTGCCAGTTTCCGGAAAATAGGTTTTCCATAGTCCTTCCCGCCTACCATTCGTTATTTCCCCTGCTTCTATAAGTTCAAACGTAACGGTATTAAACTTTTCAGAAGTCCCGTTGCGGTTCACGACTAAAGGCTTACTGTTCAAGTCCCATGCATTGATAATAAGGTACTCTCCGTTAATGTATTCTCCTTCTTCCATTTTAGATCCATCTTCATAGTTGGTGCTCCATTTGCCGATTTTCCTTTTGTTTTCTACTCTGCCTTCGGTGATTAAAACGCCATCACCAGAAAATTCTTTGATATATCCCATACCGTTAGTGACCATCTGTTCTCCATCTTTCGACCAATAGTTGAGCGTCTCAATCACGTTTTCCCCCATAAAGTTGAACTCGGACAGCAGTTGGCCACTAACGTCCCAATATTTCCATAGCCCAGTATTTTCGCCTTCTTCCATTTTTCCTTGAGAAGATAGTTTACCATCATCATAATAGCTTTTCCATTCCCCAGATTGCATCCCTCTGACAAAACTTCCTTTTTGATTTACATTTCCGTTCTCATAGTTGTATTCCCAATCACCGATTTCACGATTATTCAAATATTGACCTTTCACAATCACTACACCTGAGGTGTAAGTGATATATGAGCCGTCTAACATCCCATTTTTAAAATTTGATTCTTGTTCTTTATTACCGATCAGATCATAAAAAGTCCAATTCCCATTAGGGTTGCCGTCTTCATAATTAACCTCCGCCTGTAATTTCCCATCAGGATACCAATACGTCCATGGGCCATTTTCCTTACCCCCCTCATACTGCCCCTGTGACATTTTAGAGCCGTCTTCATATTTATAAGTGACCTCGCCATCGGTTCCTTGGTTGAACTTGAAAAGGAATAGACCGAAAAGGATAAATGCTGCAATTAAAGCGGGTCTTCTGTACACATAACCGAGGGGTAAAGGAATGAATTTACTGATCTTTAGTTCTTCAACTTCTTCCGGTGTTATATCTCTGAAGGCAAATTTGTAGCCTGCGGCAATGGCGAAACCATAAAATAATAAATCCATCATTGTGAATGATTCGATATAAACATCGGGTAGATATACCCAATCAAAGAGCTGCAGTGCTTGAAAATAGCCTAGCCCTTCTGCTTCTGCGACAAAACCAATTTGACTCAAGAAATTACCCAACAAACAGCCGAATAAGGCCAGTAAAGCACCTGCAATTCCGTATTTTTGGTCCACTCCAGCCCCAAAAAATCTCACGCTAAAACCAACTAGGAAACCTACACCTATGGCCATATAGCCAATTTGATATTCAGTTGAGACCGTTACAATCGCCCAAATGAATGCACTTAGAATACTGATTAAAACACCACCAATGATAGCGGAGCTAAAATCTTGATGCTGCCTGAACTTCGCCTTAGGCTCTTCAGGAAGTAGTTTTACAAATTCGTGGTTAGGCATTTCGACTTGAGACTCCTGAATGGTTTCTTTTACGAATTCGTCCAGGTTAAAACTTGGGCATTCATCTTCGAAATCGGCTTTTTTATCTGTGATGCGGCATATTAGACCTTGATTGGGGTCAAATTTTCGGTTCGTGCATTTTTTGCAAAATACGATGTGTTCTTCTCTTGTCATCAGTTCGTGGTTGATTATGATGTATTCTATACCATTAAATAAACAAAATTTATTTTAAATAATGATTGTTCATTTGATTATGCAACTAAATAATTTAGTTCAGTATCTTGAAGGTGTTAACTGTGGATTTTTTTTAATCAAAAAAAAGAATTTATCAAATCTCATTAGCTTTGAAGTATGCTTCCTTTAGAAAAGAAATCCATTGCCTATCTCACGAATCAGTTTGCTAAAACGGGTACTATTGAACTGATCACGATTCGACCAAAAAGGGGGGATTTACCAACAATGCAGCTAGCAATTGAAGCAATAGCGGATCAAGGTTTGTTGGGCGATCATTATGCTTCGAATGGAGGAAAGAGGCAGGTAACTTTAATCCAAGCCGAACATATACAGGCAGTTGCTTCAATGTTAGGGAAGGAAATAGATCCTCTTCTTCTCAGAAGAAATATCGTAGTATCGGGAATTAATCTACAGGCTTTAAAAGGAAAAAAATTTAAAATTGGTAATGCCATTCTAGCGCATACGGGCGATTGTCACCCTTGTTCTCGCATGGAAGAAAATCTTGGAGAGGGTGGCTATAATGCCATGAGAAGCCATGGTGGAATTACTGCTAAAGTTATTTTCTCTGGCCTGATTCAGCGAGGAGATGCTTTAGTGCCATTGGACGAATAGCGATAAGATTCCACTTTTGAATTAATGTCTGTTTTAGAGGTGATCTAAAAATATCCTTCTGTGCGTATATTGTTTATTCTAAATCAAGCGAATTGCAATTAAGCGTTATTATCCCCACATTAAACGAAGCTAAGATCATTGGTTCTTTAATTCATCAACTGAGAGAACAATGTGGAAATAGGCCTATACAAATCATTGTGGCCGATGCTGAAAGCAAGGATGGAACAGCAGACATCGCGAAAGCGGCAGGGGCAGAGCTTGTTTCGGTACCTGCCTGTTGCCGAGCTAAGCAGATGAATGCAGGTGCCAAGGTGGCAAAAAGTGATCTCCTTTATTTTATGCATGCTGATTTACAAGCGCCAGACTCTTTTCTAGACGATATTTTAGAAGCAGTAGAAAAAGGCCATCGCTATGGTTGCTACCAAGTTACTTTCGACAGGCCCGTGCCAGGCCTTAAATTCAATAGTGCTTTATCTAAATATCAAGGGATTTTCTTTCGTGGTGGTGACCAAACGCTTTATATGACACGCAACTTTTTCGAATTAATTGGTGGCTTTGATGATGATACTGTGATTATGGAAGATTATGAGATTTTACTTCGTGCTCGCAAGCATGAGAAGATCCATATCATGGATGAAAAAGTGATTATTTCTGCCCGAAAAATGGAGAACAACAACTACTTCAAAACCAATGTAGTGAATGTGCTTGTGTTCACTCTTTTCTTTTTGGGCGCTTCACAAAAAACATTGGTGAATATTTATCAAAAGTATGTGAAAGGGGCCAAGTATAAGATTGAAGAGAATGGTAGTAACGCCCGCTTAAGTAACTAATTCAAGTTCCCATTCAGTTTCGCGGTATCCGAGTTGTCAGCATAAGCATTTCATGAAGAGGTTTTTTACTGAATTTTCCTAAAAAGGCTGAGTAGCTTTTTGGGGTCTTGACGATTGTCCCAGAAGGCTAGGATAATAATACTATCATCTGCAACCTTATAGAAAATACTATAATGATTCATGGCAGCTACTCTAACTTCTGGAAAGCTAGTTTCGGGGTATTCAAATGGA
>JBLIES010000051.1:0-18734 GCA_047633135.1 Roseivirga sp. | reverse complement strand
AATGGCGCAGGAGTTGCTTTGGGCGATGTAAATAATGATGGTCTCTTGGATGTTTATATGACAGGAAACCTTGTCGATAATAAGCTTTTCATTAATAAGGGAAACTTTAAGTTCGAGGATATTACGATTGCCGCAGGAGTCGATTGCCCAAATATTTGGTCTACTGGCGCCACTTTTTTAGATATCAATGCAGATGGTTGGCTAGACTTGTACGTTTGTAAATCTGGTCCTCCAGAAGGTGAAAATCGGCATAATGAACTATTTATCAATCAAAAGGATGGTACATTCAAAGAACAATCAGCCTTATATGGCCTCGACTTTATTGGCCTTTCTACCCATGCCGCTTTTTTCGACTTTGATAAAGATGGTGACTTGGATTGCTATCTGCTCAATAATTCGATTCGTTCTGTTGGTGTCGGGCAGGATGTGGTTGAAGGCCGCAGACTCATTCCTGATCAGAACGATAATGGGAATAAGTTACTCCTGAATGACAATGGAGTATTTAGGGACATCACCCTTGAAGCAGGTATTTATACGAGCAGTATTGGCTACGGCCTGGGGATTACCCTGAATGATTTCAATGAGGACGGTTGGACCGATATCTTCATCTCAAATGACTTTTTTGAAAAGGACTATCTCTACATTAATAACAAGAACGGTGGTTTTGTAGAAGCTGCAGAATCTTATTTTCAAAGTATAAGCATGGGCTCAATGGGAGCAGATGCCTCAGACTTGAACAATGATGGAAGACCAGAATTGATAGTAACAGAAATGTTACCTAAAGATATTCAAAGAAAGAAGACAAAGACTTTTCACGAGACTTGGGATAAATACTGGCTCAATGTTTCCAAAGGTTATTATCATCAGTACTCGCGGAATGTATTGCAGGTAAGCCTAGGCTCAGACCAATATGCAGAATTGGGTCGTCTGTCAGGAGTGGCAGCTACCGAGTGGAGCTGGGGAGCCTTGATCTTTGATATGAACAATGATGGCCAAAAAGACATCTTTGTGTCTAATGGTATTTATAAAGATTTGCTCGATCGTGATTATTTGAATTATATGGCAAATGATGAACGAGTAAGGTCAATGTTGAAAGAAGATGGCCAAGCGATTAAGAAATTAGTTGACCTCATGCCTTCAGCAGCAATCCCTAATGCTGCTTTTATCAACCAAGGAGGGTTAAAATTTAAAAGCATCGCCAAAGAACTTGGCCTAAATAAATCAAGTTTCAGTAATGGAGCCGCTTACGGAGATTTAGACAATGATGGGGATTTAGACCTTATCGTCAGCAATGTAAACATGACCTCATTTGTTTATCAGAATAGCACCGATACTAGTAGATTCAAAAGCCTGAGGGTGAAGCTCAAAGGAGAAGGACAAAATACTTTTGCTGTGGGTGCCAAGGTGGTGGCTTACACGAAAAACGGAATGATTTCGGCAGAGAACTTCCCTTCTAAAGGGTTTCAAAGTTCGGTTGACCCAACTTTAACTTTAGGTTTGGGAGAGTTGACAAGCGTAGACTCATTAGTTGTTTACTGGCCGACTGAAGGAATTAGTAAAGCATACAATTTGAGGGCAAACAGTACCCTTAATTTCGATGAGAAGGACAAGCTGACTTCTGACCTGGCCTATGCTTTACCCAAAACATTAAAATCCCCCTTGAAAAAGGTAATTGACTTTAAAGTTGATTTTAGGCATACTGAAAATGATTTTATAGATTTTGATCGGGAGCGCCTGCTATTTCAAATGTATGACAATGAAGGCCCAAGCATGGCTGTGGCGGATATCAATGCAGATGGAATCTCCGATTTATTTATTGGAGGTGCCAAAGAACAACCCGCGGCTTTATTTCTAGGCAATGGCAGCGGTTTAAATAAAAAGGCAAACTTAAAAATTACCTTAGACAGTATTTCGGAGGACATGCAAACGCTATTTTTTGATTGTGACGGAGACGGTGATCAGGATTTGTATGTTGCCAGTGGTGGCAGGGCATTTAGCACGAGTTCTTCCGCACTGACTGATCGAATTTATATTAATGATGGCGAAGGGAATTTCGAGAAATCAATAAACCCATTGCCTTTCAATAAATTTGTGAGCACCAGCACAGTAAAAGCCGCGGATTTCGACAATGATGGTGATTTGGATTTGTTTGTTGGCGAAAGGTTTCACCCTTTCAATTATGCTCGAGATGGAAGAGGATTTCTTTTTGAGAACGATGGAAATGGAGTTTTCACTGATGTAACCGAAAGCCATGCTTCAGCATTGCTTGACATTGGAATGGTGACTGATGCGGCATGGGCAGACATTAATGCCGATGGCTTCCCAGACCTAATCACTGTTGGTGATTGGCAACCGATTCGTGTTTTTATTAACGAGAACGGCAAGCGCTTTCGAAGATCCAATGAGTCTGAATTGAGTAAGTCCAACGGCATGTGGTCCAGCATTGCTGTGGGAGATTTAGACAATGATGGTGATTTAGATTTTGTAGCAGGAAATCACGGTAAGAATAGCTTCCTAAAACCAAACCTGAAAATGTATGTTGGTGATTTTGATGGAAACGGTACACCTGAGCAAATTATTTGTGAGGAATTTGAGGATAAGTTTTATCCCATTGCAGAAATCGATGAGCTCATAAAGCAGATACCATCTTTGAAAAAGAAAGCTCTCCTCTACAATGAGTTTGCTAAATTGAGCATCGACCAATTGTTTTCTAAAGAGCAATTAGAAAAAGGAGAAATCTTAAAAGCAGATCAATTAACCAGTAGCGCTTTTATAAACGATCAAGGAAGTTTCAAATCTGTTGAATTGCCTTTAGAAGCTCAGTTCAGCCCTGTCTACGCCATTGCTATTGACGATTTGAATAACGATGGTTACAAGGACCTTATCCTTGGTGGAAATCAATATTTGGTTAAACCTCAGTTCGGCAGGTTTGATGCATCAAAAGGCTTAGTAATACTTGGCTCGAAGCTAGGCTTTAGTAGCGAAAACGCTATTTTTCTTGAAATTGACGGTCAAATTAGAGACATTCAAACCATCTTTGTGGGGGATAAAAAACTTATCTTATTTGCAATTAATAATGGCCCTATAGAAATTTATGAAACACAGAAATAGATCCGTTGTAGTACTTTTTGTTCTTCTTTTGGCCTTTTCAGCCTGTAAGACAGAATACGAAAAAACGATACAAAATGAATTAGCCAGTGGAGTACAGTATGACTCATTATTCTTGGGGCTTGAATTTGGTCAGACTCGGAAGGAGTTTTTTGACCTTTGCTGGGAATTGAACAAAAGTATAGGACTTCAACCTTCGGGAAAAGGAACCATGCTTGGTCATATTTTGACAACAAGAGGTACTGACAATGCCAAGATTAAAATGAAATTTTATCCTACTTTCAACAAAGAGGATAAAATCAATGGCATGGACCTCGAGTTTTCATACATGGGTTGGAGTCCGTGGGCAGAGCAGTATCAAGCAGATAAGCTTTTGCCTGCCGTAATTGATACCTTTGAAAATTGGTATGGACGTAATACATTTTCGAAGTTAAGTTTTGAAAAGGACCCAAAGGAGATTTGGGTAAAGGTAGACGGAAATAGAAGGCTGGCCATATTCCAGAAAGATGTTGAGATTTTAGAAATGAAAATCACGAATCTTTTAGATGAGAGAGAAGATGGTGAAAAGAAATAATTATCCAATCAACGTAAAAACTACTTTGTGCGCTTTAGTGCTTTGCGTTTTTACTTTGTCCTGTAATCAAAATGCAGCAATAGAAAAGGACCCTCTTTTTACTTTGATGGATTCCTCTCAAACGGGTATTGCTTTTCGAAATGACTTGGCTTTTGATAAAGATTTTAATATCTATAAATACCGCAATTTTTATAATGGGGGTGGCGTATCGATTGGCGACATCAACAATGATGGGCTACAAGATATTTATTTTACAGCGAATCAAACTAAGAATAAACTCTATCTGAATAAAGGGGAGTTCAAATTTGAAGATATATCTGCTTCATCTGGGGCAGGAGGCAATCGCGCATGGTCTACTGGGGTGACTATGGTAGATGTAAATGCTGATGGCCTGCTCGACATCTATGTCTGTAATTCGGGCGATGTAAAGGGGGATAACAAGCAGAATGAACTCTTCATCAATAATGGGGACCTTACATTTACTGAATCCGCAGATGCTTATGGCTTGGCAGACGCTGGTTTCACCACTCACGCCTCATTTTTCGATTATGATCATGATGGTGATTTGGATGCTTATATTCTCAATAACTCATACCAATCGATTGGCGATTTCGATTTAAGAAGAAACGAACGCCCTAAACGTGATTTATTGGGGGGTGATAAATTAATGGAGAACCAGAATGGAAAATTCGTTGATGTAAGTGAAAAAGCAGGTATTTATGGGAGCGTCATCGGTTTTGGTCTGGGTGTAACGGTTGGCGATGTCAATGCAGACGGATGGGATGATATCTATGTCTCGAATGATTTTTTCGAACGCGATTACCTTTACATCAATAATCAAAATGGCACATTCAAAGAGTCACTTACCGATCAAATTAATTCAATCAGTGGCGCCTCAATGGGAGCCGATATGGCTGATATCGACAATGATGCAAGGAATGATATTTTCGTCACCGAAATGCTTCCGAACGATTATAAAAGACTCAAAACGGTAACCACTTTTGAGGATTGGAATAGATATCAATACGGAGTTAAGAATGGTTATTACCATCAATTCACCCGAAACAGCTTCCAAAATAACAATGGAAACAATACTTTTTCAGAAGTAGGTAGATTCTCAGGAGTAGAAGCCACAGACTGGAGTTGGGGTGCTTTGATTTTTGACATGGATAACGATGGCTATAAAGATCTTTTTGTGGCCAATGGAATATTCAAGGACCTCACAGACCAAGATTACATCCAATACGCCTCAAGCGAAGAAGTCAGGAGATCAATGTTTGAAGGGGATAAGGCTAATTATCAAAAGCTGGTAGACATTATTCCCTCTAATCCAGTCTCTAATTTTGCCTATAAGAATTTAGGTGATTTTAAGTTCGAAGATAAGTCCAGTGACTTTGGATTGAATCAAAAAGGCTTTTCCAACGGCTCAGCTTATGGGGATTTAGACAACGATGGAGATTTAGATTTAGTCGTGAATAACGTCAACATGCCATCCTTCATCTATAGAAATAATGCCAACCTTTCAGAAAAGAGCGCCTACATTAGAATTGATCTTCAAGGCTCAGACCTCAATCAGTTTGCGGTAGGCAGTAAGATTTTTGTAACAGCCGATGAAACAACGTACTACTTAGAAAACCAACCGGTACGAGGCTTTCAGTCTAGTATGGACCCAAGACCTTTGTTTGGCTTAAAATCTAAGTCACCTGTGGATATTAAAATAGTATGGCCAATGGGTGAAATTACAACCCTCAAATCGGTCACGACTAACACCAGTATTTCTGTCGACTATAAAACAGCACTCTTCGATACGCCCATTAAAGAAGAGACAGAGATAAAAGCCACTTTTATTCGGAGCAATCAAACACCTGACTACGTTCATAAAGAAAATCAGTTTGTTGATTTTGATGTGGACAGGTCACTTTTTATGATGAAAAGTACCCTCGGACCTAAAATGTCAAAGGGTGATTTGAATGGGGATGGCTTAGATGATATTTTCATTGGCGGAAGCCGAGACAGTGAAGCAACAATTTTATTAGGGAGTAATAAAGGCTTTAAAAAAACGCATCAGGAAGCCTTTAAAATGGAGGCTGTTTCAGAAGACGCTGAGAGTGTAATGTTCGATGCAGACGGTGATGGTGACCTCGATATCTATGTTTGTAGCGGAGGCATTGAGTTTTCTGAAAGTTCAACAGCCCTGAAAGACCGATTATATTTTAATGACGGAAAAGGAATTTTCACCTTAAGTAATCAAATGCTACCTGGCACGAAGAGGTTCACGAGCTCTTCTACCGTTGCCGTTGGAGATATTGACGGGGATGGTGATTTGGACTTATTTGTAGGTGAAGGATCCAAGCCAATGAAGAATGGAGTTCCTGGAGACGGTTTTCTACTAGAAAATGATGGAAGAGGAAATTTTACGGACATCACCAATACAAAAGCAGCTCAATTGATTGGAATAGGCGTGATTTCAAGTGCACTTTTACTAGACATTGATGGCGACAAAGACTTAGACCTTATCATCGTAGGGGAGTTTATGGGGGTAGAAATTTTAGAAAATCAGAATGGGCAATTCAACAAAAAATCACCCGCCAATCTGAGCAATGCTAAGGGTTGGTGGAATATAATCAAACCCGCAGACCTAGATGGGGATGGTGACATAGATTTTATCATAGGAAACCATGGTTTAAACAGTCGATTTAAGGCTTCAGAAGAAGAACCGATTGGTTTATTCGTCAAAGATTTTGATAAGAATGGATTAGTAGATCCAATATTGGCGCGATACAAGCCAGATGGAGAAGCTTACCCTTATGGCTTAAGACACAATTTAATTGATCAGATTAAATCTTTAAAGAAAGTTTTACCGGATTATAAATCGTTCGAGAATGCTTCTGTACAAGATATTTTTGGAAATGAAGCGCTGAAAGACGCAATTGAATCCAGGGCCAATACCCTTGCTTCGGTTGTATTGATAAACAATGGCAATTTCAATTTTAGTATCGTAGAACTGCCTAGCCAAGCTCAAATGACGCCAATTTATGCCATTGCAACGGGTGATTTCGATAAGGATGGCGATTTAGATATCGTTATGGGTGGAAACCTCTATGGAGTAAAACCAGAAATTGGAAAGTTCGATGCAAGCCGTGGTATTTACCTTAAGAACGATGGCAAAGGAAATTTCGAAGAACAGAAATACGAACAGGGCTTTTTCTTAGAGGGAGAGATCAGAGATATTTTAGTCTACAACAATTCAATCATCGTTTCTAGAAACCAAGATTCTCTCGCCATTTTCAAATATTAAATTACTCCCATTGAAGCTTCTTTTGAATTTGGTAACGAAAGATAATGCCCTTGCAAAAAGTAAGTGCAGCAGACGCTGTCATTTTTGTTCTATTGTCTTAGCATGTACACTTTTGTTTGTTTCCTGCGGAGGTAAAAGTGAGAATACAGAAGCGCCAATCTTCAGATTAGTGCCTTCCGCAGAAACGGGCATTACTTTCAATAATCAACTTAGCCAGTCTCCAGATTTTAATATTCTCGAATACCCGTACTTCTATAATGGCGGTGGAGTTGCTGCTGGTGATATCAATAATGATGGATTGATCGACTTGTATTTCTCGGCTAATCAAAGTCCAAATAAGCTGTACCTCAATAAAGGAAACCTAGCTTTCGAAGACATCTCTGAAACCGCAGGCGTATCGGGTACAGGCACCTGGGCAACGGGTGTAACCATGGTTGATATCAATGCCGATGGCTATTTAGACATCTACGTTTGCCGGGTTGGCAATTACAAAGACGCGCAAGGAAAGAACGAGCTTTTTGTAAACAATGGAGACAATACTTTTACAGAATCTGCGGGTGAATACGGTTTAGATTTCGAAGGGTTTTCAACCCAAGCAGCCTTTTTTGACTATGACCGAGATGGGGATTTAGATATGTATTTGTTGAATCACTCTATCAAAAATCCAGAGTCATTCGCCTTTGCTCAGGCGCGCCTAGAACCCAACGAAAAAGGGGACCGCCTTTATCAAAATCAAAAGGCAGAAGGTAAAAAGGGTTTCCTAGATGTCACCGAATCTTCAGGGATTTACTCAAGTGTTTTAGGTTTCGGTTTGGGGGTGTCCACCGGTGACTTGAATAATGACGGCTGGCCAGATATCTACGTTTCTAACGACTTTACAGAAAACGATTATCTCTACATCAACAATCAAGATGGTTCGTTTACAGAGCAACTTGAAAGTAGAATACAACACACCAGCCGCTATTCTATGGGCAATGTTTTGGGCGATATGAACAATGATGGACATCAAGAGATCGTCACTACGGATATGCTCCCTGCTGACCCGCAAATTTGGAAAAGGTCTTTGGGGGAAGATAAATCCGAGGTTTATAAAATCAAGTTGACCTACGGTTATAATAATCAGTATGTGCGCAATACCCTTCAGAAGAATTTAGGGAATGGACAGTTTTCAGACCTCAGTTTGTTAGCGAACTCTTATGCCACTGATTGGTCTTGGTCGCCATTGATTTTCGATATGAACAATGATGGCTTTCAAGACCTCCACATCACCAATGGTATTTTCAAGAGACCAAATGATTTAGACTTCATCAATTATGCTTCACTTTCAGCCGGAAACAGCCAAGACGAGAATGAAACAGAGCTAATCAATACCTTGCCTACCCTTAAAACTCCCAATTATACGGGCAGCGGAAAAGGCGACTTTCAATTGACGAATAAAACTAAAATTTGGGGTTTAGATCAACCCTCCTATTCCAACGGATCGACTTATGCTGATTTAGACAATGATGGCGATCTTGAACTGATCGTGAACAACTTAGAGCAGGAAGCCTTTATTTATCAAAACACCTCACCCGCGACTTCGACTTATTTAACAATTAGGCTGAAGGGGAAAGGGGAAAATAAATTTGCTATCGGGGCAAAGGTCAAAGTTGTTTTGGAAGGAATGGAGCTTTATCGAGAGAACTTTCTAACCAGAGGTTTCGAGTCTTCTGTCGCCCCTGAATTGTATTTTGGTTTAGGAGTCGCTCAGCAAATCAAAACTATCGAAATCACCTGGCCGAACGGCAGTCAGCAGATTATAAATGATGTTTCGGTAAATCAGATTTTAGAAATCGTAGAGAATGAGACCGCCTTTTCTCCCGAAAAACCTGCTAAAGAAACGGCAAATGCTTTTCAGCTGCTTGCTACCAATATAGATTTCACTCATCAGGAAGATGAGTTCACAGACATTGGCCGTGAATACCTCAATCCAAGAATTTTCAATCATGAAGGCCCAGCTTTGGCAACAGCAGATGTGGACGGTAATGGTTTAGAAGATGTGTTCTTTGGCGGAGCCAAAGGTCAATCTGCAGAGTTATGGCTTCAGAAAACTGAAGGGATGTTTGAAAAAGCAGAGTCAAGGTTTTTTGATTTACTTTCAATTGCGGAGGATGTAAGCGCTACTTTTTTTGATGCTGATCGTGATGGTGATTTAGATTTATATGTCACTAGTGCGGGCAATGAACAAAGCGAAACCATGATTTACAGTTATGACAAACTCTATATCAATCAAGGCAATGGCCTTTTCCAGTTTTCACCTCAGGCGTTGAACAAAGTAAACTCTCAAGGAAAAACTGTAGCTGTGGCAGATGTAGATGGTGATGGAGACCTTGATGTTTTTGTTGGTTCAAATGTAGTATCGGGTGCTTATGGCAAAAATCCAGAACAATTTTTGTTGATCAACAACGGACAAGGCTTCTTTCAAAATCAGTTTCAAAACCGATTCAATATTGAAGCACCGATCGGAATGATTAACGATTCAGAATGGTTCGATTATGATAATGATGGGGACCAAGATTTGGTTGTTGTAGGTGAGTGGATGCCAATCACTATTTTCGAAAACAATGGGGTAGGTAAATTTGAAAAGGCGGAGGTGAAGGCCTTCGAAAATACGAATGGCTGGTACTATTCTCTAGCATTAGCCGACCTTGATAGTAATGGCCAAATTGACTTGGTTGTGGGTAACTTAGGGCTTAACACTAAACTCAAAGCATCGCTCAAAGAACCTGTCAGCTTGTACGCTGCCGACTTTGATAATAATGGTCAGATTGACCCAATTATTTTTCATTATGTAGAAGGGGTAGAATCTCCTTTTGCCACCAGAGACGATCTGACCAAGCAAATAGCAGCCATCAAAAAGAAGCATACGAGCTATCTGGGCTATTCAAAAATTGAAGGCCCAGCAGATATTTTGGGAGTAGATTATGAAACTAAATCTGCAACCAAAAAAGCCTATACCATGAGCAGTAAAGTGTTTTTGAATTTGGGTAAAGGGAAATTTGAGGCAATCGACTTACCTGTCGAAGCGCAATATTCACCCATTATGGACTTGGTTGCAGAAGACTACAATGGTGATGGCAAGTTAGATTTACTGCTTTTCGGAAATAATTATACTTTTAGAAACGACTATGGCAGGGCAGATGCCAAACCAATCACTTTACTTTTTGGAAAAGGGGATGGTAATTTTTTAGCCACTGATGATGCTTTTCTTAATACTAAAAGTACCTGGGGCCAATATAGGCAAGCCAAACCAATGGTTATTGGTCGCCAGAAAGGCATAGTGGCGGTGCGCAATAATGACCAACCGATTTTCCTTATTTATAAGTAAGCCAAAGGACTAAAAAATTGGGGATTAGAATTTAAGTTGGTGGAATTCAGAGAGTTTTTTGGTCTTTACATACCTAACCCTGAAATTGTATCAGATTGATTAAAAAAGAGGAAAGAAAATGAAAAAGGTACTATTTGGAATGTTCAGTCTATTCGTGATTTCTAGTTGTGAGTCGGGTAAGAAGACACTTGTAATTGATCCCATTGTGATGCACAATACCATGCAGCAAATTACCGATGTAATTGTGCACGATATATTTTCACCTCCCGTGGCCAGTCGAATTTATGCTTATGCAAGTATCGCTAGCTATGAAGTAATGGCACAAAACGACCCTCAATACGTTTCGCTTGCTGGCCAACTAAAAGGTTTAACAGCAGTGCCAAAACCAGGACAGGAAATCAGCCATGATCTAGCTGCGATTCAAGCGGCCATCACGGTAGGCACTCAATTCATTTTTTCAGAAGAAAAAATGGAGGTCTTTAAAGAGGAGCTCTATTTGGAGTTAAAGAACGGCATAGATAAATCTTTCTTCGAGGCTTCAATCGCCTATGGAGATCAAGTAGCTCAACATATAATCGATTGGTCTAGTGGCGACAACTACAACCAAACTAGAACATTTCAGAAATTCAGTGTAAGGGATGAAGAGGGGCGTTGGCAACCAACACCTCCAGGTTATATGGAAGCAATCGAGCCTAGTTGGAATAAGATCCGAACTTTCGCCATTGAGTCAGCAGATCAGTTCACCCCTATTCTTCCAACTCCCTTTGATATGACCAAGGGTAGCCAGTTTTACAAGGAGTTAGTGGAGGTTTATGAGATCAGTCAAAACTTAACGGAAGAGCAAAACGAGATAGCGAGTTTTTGGGATTGTAATCCTTATGTGCTGAATCAAACTGGCCATGTAATGATCGCTGCTAAAAAAGTGACTCCAGGTGGGCATTGGATTGGCATCGTTAAAATTGCCGCTCAAAAAGCGAAGGCAGATTTGGCTAAATCTACCCATGCTTATGCTTTAACTTCTATCGCGCTATCAGACGCTTTTATCAGTTGCTGGGACGAAAAATACAGGAGCAATCTGATCAGGCCAGAAACATTGATCAATCAATACATTGATGAAAATTGGTTGCCAAAATTGCAAACTCCTCCATTCCCAGAATACACAAGTGGACATAGTGTAATTTCGAATGCTGCGGCTATTGTCTTGACTTCGATCTTCGGTGAGGGCTTCAGCTTTCATGATGATTCTGAAGAAAAATATGGATTACCACCACGCGACTTTACCTCTTTCATTCAGGCTTCGGAAGAGGCTGCTATTAGCAGAATTTATGGAGGTATCCATTATCGACCTGCTGTAGAAAACGGGGTAACCCAAGGCAGGGCTTTAGGGAACTACGTGGTTGATAAAATCAAGATGACTAACACTGAACTTGCTGTAAATGAAAAGTAATCAGATCAAAAATACCCTAACGTTAGTGCTAATCTTACTGGTCCTTTTTTCTTGTACTCCAAAGCAAGAAGGCGCTGTAGATTTTAATAAATTCTACGCTTCGTCAATGTTTCACGATATCCAGATGGCGGGTGTTTTCGAAGACTCGAAAACCTTTGTAGACTGTACCGCTAAACGTGACATCGCCTCAATTGAAAAGGATTATACTGCCCAGAAAGAGGGGGCAGATTTCGACCTCAAGGCTTTCGTTGAAGCTAATTTCGATTTGCCTTACACTTTCTCTAAGGAATTTGCTTCTGATACTTCCAAAACCATGAAGCAACACATCATCGATCTTTGGCCAGTACTTACCAGAAAAGCAGCTGATGTGCCTGCTCGTTCTTCTTTAATTCCCCTGCCTAATGACTTTATTGTACCTGGAGGGAGATTCCGTGAAATCTACTATTGGGACAGCTACTTTACTTTAGAAGGTTTAATGATTTCTGGTCAAGAAGAAATGGCCATTAATATGACAAAGAACTTCGCTTTCTTGATCGATTCCATTGGCTTTGTACCGAACGGAAATCGAGCTTATTACGGAGGGCGTTCTCAACCACCATTTTTTTCTGTAATGGTAGATCGCGTTGCAAAAAATGATAGAACACTTTTCGATTCCTTTTTACCAACCTTGCAAAAGGAATATGATTTTTGGATGTCAGGTTACGAAAGCTTAGCAGCAGGCCAAGCGAATAAAAGGGCAGTCATGATGAAAGATGGAAGCCTTCTCAATCGCTATTGGGATAACTTCGCAACCCCACGTCCAGAATCTTACCGAGAGGATTTTGAATTAGCAGAAGAAGTAGGAGGGGACAAAGAAGTCATATTCAGAGACCTTCGTGCTGGAGCCGAATCTGGCTGGGATTACTCTAGCCGATGGTTCAAGGACGCAAAGAACTTGTCAACTATCCACACCACAGAAATTATCCCTATCGACCTCAATACATTACTTTACCACTTAGAATTAAAAATTGCTCAGGGCTACAATTGGGCCGAACAGCTGGACAAAGCCAAAGAATTTGTAGACAAGGCAGCCGCGCGAAAGGCAGCCATCATGAAATACCTTTGGGATGAAAATGCAGGGTTTTTTATCGATTATGATTTTGTTGCAGAGCAGCCTACAGGTGTACTTTCATTAGCAGGGGCTTACCCGCTTTTCTTCAAGTTAGCAGACAAAGCACAAGTGAAAAGAGTGGCTGCTATGCTAGAAAAGGATTTCTTAAAACCTGGTGGTTTCATTACTACGAACAATGCTACTGGCGAACAATGGGATGCACCAAACGCTTGGGCTCCCTTGCAATGGATTACAGTCAATGGACTTTATTACTATGATTATGATGTGCTAGGCAATGATGCGGCCAGCCGTTGGATAGAAAGAAACAAAGCAGTGTATAAATCCACAGGAAAAATGGTGGAGAAGTACAATGTATTGGACGTTTCACTTCTCGCTGGTGGAGGCGAGTACGCGCTTCAAGACGGATTTGGATGGACAAATGGCGTTGCAATTGCCTTCCTGCACATCTTCGAACAAGCCGACCAAATAGAAGAAATGAAGCGATAAGCCTTTTCTCCTCCCAATCGCTCGGTTTTGCCGAGTGATCAATACACTTTTGGCTTCTAGTCAAGCCTTTTAAGAAGAATTGCATGTCAAACCCAGTCCCATCGGGACGACTTGTTAATAGATTCTCATTATCCAAGACATTCCAAAAAATCACATCAAACCCCCAGATTCTATGATTTCCGCTTCAATGTTCTTATTATTATAAGTCTGTCGGTAAGGCTTTGAAGTCTACTGCAAACGATTGTATAAACGTGCTGAGGTATTGGATTAAACCAACCTCTATTCCTTTTTTTTTAAGCACAGGAATTAGAGTAGTCTCCATTATGTATTTCTCACATCAAGCAAATAAATGATCAGCATCTGACTAGAGTTGATCTACTATGTCATCATTGTAATTGGGGTTAGATAATTATGAGCAACAGAAAATTCATTATAGCACTTGATCAAGGAACCACAAGTTCCCGATCTGTATTGTTCGATCAACAAGGGCAAATCGTTGACATGGTACAGCAAGAAATTACTCAGATTTTTCCTAAGTCAGGTTGGGTGGAGCATGATCCTATGGAGATTCTTACGAGTCAAATGGAAACACTTTCTAATTTGATCAAGAACAATTCAGTTTTACCTGACGAAATAGCTGCCATAGGCATTACTAATCAGCGGGAAACGGCTATTGTATGGGATAAACACTCAGGCAAGCCGGTTTATAATGCCATCGTATGGCAAGATAAGCGTACCGCTTATGTTTGCGAAAGGTTAAAAAAAGAAGGCTATGAAGCCTACATACGTGAGAATACAGGCCTGATGGTAGACTCCTATTTTTCAGGAACCAAGATCAATTGGATTTTAGAAAATGTAGAAGGGGTAAAAGCCAAGGCTGAGGCAGGCGATCTTCTTTTTGGTACGGTAGACAGTTGGTTAGTTTGGAATTTAACCAATAAAAAAGTCCATGCAACAGATTATAGCAATGCCTCGAGAACCTTGGTGTACAACATCAAGAGCCTAAAATGGGACAACAAGCTGCTCAAGGCACTGGGGATTCCTAAGTTGATGCTGCCTGAGGTAAGGCCAAGTAGTGGCGATTTTGGACATTACGAATTAGAAGGCGTATCCATACCAATTGCTGGTATCGCTGGCGATCAGCAGGCCGCTCTTTTTGGGCAGGCTTGCTTTGAACCAGGCATGGCAAAAAACACCTATGGTACGGGCTGTTTTATGCTGATGAATACTGGCGAAGAACTTCAGCATTCCTTCAATGGTTTATTGACAACCATCGCTTGGGGCTTAGAGGGCAAGGTGTATTATGCCTTGGAAGGCAGTGTTTTCATCGCTGGTGCTGCTGTTCAATGGTTGAGAGATGCCCTTCAAATCATAGATAATGCATGTGATTCGCAGGCCATTTCTGAGGAGCTGAAGGATAATCATGATGTTTTTGTAGTGCCAGCATTTGCTGGCTTAGGTGGCCCATATTGGGACATGTATGCGCGAGGCGCAATCTTTGGTCTTACCAGAGATACCGGCAAAGACCATATCACTAAGGCAACATTAGATTCTTTGGCCTATCAAACAAGAGATATTTTGCAGGCGATGGAAAAAGATTCTGGTATCAAACTAAAAGAATTGAAAGTAGATGGCGGTGCGGCCGCCAATAACTACCTTATGCAATTCCAAGCAGACATTCTAGGGACTACGGTAGAGCGACCAGAAGTGATTGAATCTACCGCCCAAGGGGCCGCTTATTTAGCAGGTATTTCTGTCGGTCTTTGGAAAAAAGAAGACATCATCAATAACCGGATTATTGAGGAGCAATTCCTCCCTAATATGGATTCAGAGGACAGAGAGAAGCTTTATGCGACTTGGCAAAAGGCAGTAAAGCGATCAATGAATTGGATTGAAAATTAAATAATATGGCTTTACTATCTTCTTTTAAAAGAACGGAACTGGTGAACACTGTGACTTCAAAACCTTATGATTTATTAATCATTGGTGGAGGTATTACAGGTGCTGGTATTGCTCTCGATGCCGCTTCCCGCGGCCTCTCTACTGTTCTGATTGAAAAGAATGATTTCGCTTCAGGCACGAGTAGTAAGTCTACAAAACTAATTCATGGAGGCCTGCGCTATTTAAAGCAATTCGAAATCGCCTTAGTACGTGAAGTTGGTCATGAAAGAGCGACTGTCCATAGACTTATCCCCAACCTTGTTACCTCAGAAAAGATGCTTTTGCCATTGATCAAAGATGGTACTTTCGGCAAATTGATGACTTCCATTGGCCTCATGGTCTACGATGTTCTGGCTGGAGTCGAAAAGGTAGACCAGCGTAAAATGTTAAGCATCGAAAAGACTTTAGCGAAAGAGCCTCTCTTAAGTGCTGACAATATTGAAGGGGGAGGCGTTTATGCTGAATACAGAACAGATGATGCTCGTTTGACGATTGAGATTATAAAAACAGCCTCAGCACATGGTGCACATTGTATCAATTACGTTCAAGCGGATGAGTTTATTTATGAAAACGATAAAGTAGCAGGCGTAAAGGGAACCGACTTTATTTCTGGAGAGGGAATAGAGATCAAAGCCAAATCAATAATCAGCGCAGCTGGCCCTTGGGTTGACGAATTAAGAAAGATGAATCACTCCATGACAAACAAGCATTTACACCTCACCAAAGGTGTGCATATTGTCGTGCCTCACAAGAAATTTCCCGTGAACCAAGCCATCTATTTTGATTTCCCAGACAAGCGTATGGTATTCGCTATACCAAGAGGAAAAATTACCTATATAGGCACTACAGATACTGACTATTTTGGAGACAAAGACAATATTCTCACTAAAAAAGAAGATGTAGAATACCTGGTCAATGGCACCAATCACGCCTTTCCGAAATTGGAGCTAACGCTCGAGGACGTAGAGTCAAGTTGGGCTGGCGTTCGTCCGTTGATCCACGAAGACGGAAAATCAGCTTCTGAGATTTCTCGTAAAGATGAAATCTTCGAATCTGAGACAGGCTTGCTTTCCATCGCGGGTGGTAAATTGACAGGCTATAGAAAAATGGCTGAAAAGGTAATGGATAAGCTCATGAAAAGGCTTCACGAAGAGGATGGATTGCCATTCGTATCCACCAAAACTGAGCATATTGATTTGGATAGTGGTGCCTTCGCTGATGCTAAAGAAGTAAAAGCGTACCGAAAAGAAATTCGTGCGCAACTGGAAGTTCTAGGGCTCGATAAATACTTTGCCCTCTATCTTGTGAGTAACTATGGCCTCGCTACCGATAAAATCATTGTAGGAATGGATTATTTTAAAGACCTTGCTCCTGAACATCGCCTCATCCGATCGGAATTGAAATATTGTATAGAAAATGAAATGGTCTTTTCGCTTCCAGATTTTTTCATCCGTAGAACGGGTAGATTGTATTTCGACATCAACAGCGTAAGAAGTAATTTTGACCTTATTTTAAATGATTTCGAATCCTATTTCGGTTGGTCTAAAGAAAAGGTCAAAGCTGAAAGAGAAGCGATGGAAGTAGCAATTCTAGAAGTTTCTGTTTTTCATTAAGAATGTATAATCCAAAGGCCCACCAATTCCTTAAAGGGGTAATTCTGCAGCTTAGAAAAGAAGCGGGAGTAAAAAACATAGATGAGTTTGAAGCACGTTTATATGCCATTTTCCCCGGCATTTACAGTCGCTTTTTAAAGCTTTATGCCAATCAGACCAATGTAGAAGAGCACCTACAAAGACTGTTGTTAATCTTGCTGAAGAGCTATTTGCAAAGGTCAACTTCCCTTAAAAAACTAGATGAAGAGCGTGAAACGAACACAGGCTGGTTCCGAAGTGAAAAACTTACAGGAATGCAGCTCTATGTCGATCGTTTCAACAAAGACCTTAAGCATTTCCCTGAAAAGCTCGACTATTTAGAAGAGCTAGGCATCAACTATATTCATATGATGCCTGTGCTCAAAAGTCCTCTGTTAAAAAATGATGGTGGCTATGCGGTAAGCGACTATCGCACCATCGACCCAAAGTTCGGTACAAATACCGATTTCAAAAATGTGGTAAAGGCATTAAAGAAAAAGGACATGCTTTTGATGATCGATTTGGTCGTCAATCATACTTCTGATGAACATGAATGGGCTTTACGCGCAAAAGCTGGAGAAAAGGAGTTTCAAGACTATTACTACACTTTTTCGGATAGAAATATTCCTGATCTTTTCGAACAAAACATGCCTCAGGTTTTCCCAGAAACTGCCCCAGGCAACTTTACCTATAGCGAAGAAATGCAGAAATGGGTAATGTCTGTTTTCAATACCTATCAATGGGATTTGAATTACACCAACCCAAAAGTCCTCACCGAAATGATTGAGGTAGTGCTTTACTTGGCCAATTTAGGCGTTGATGTATTCAGAATGGATGCGGTAGCTTTTGTATGGAAACAGCTAGGCACCACCAGTCAAAACCTTGATCAAGTCCATATTATTCACCAGCTGATTAAGCAATGTGCTCAAATTGTCGCGCCTGGCGTTGCTTTTTTGGCCGAGGCTATTGTCGCTCCAGAAGAAATAGTGAAGTATTTTGGGGAATCTGAAGTTTGGAGCAACGAGCATGATATTGCTTATAACGCCACACTTATGGCGCTACTTTGGAATTCAATCAGCACCCGAAGTGCTAAAATATTAAAGGCAGGATTGCGCGATTTCCCAAGTAAACCAATTGGCACCACCTGGATTAATTACATCCGCTGCCACGATGACATCGGTTTGGGTTTTGGTGACAAACATATTTCAGAAGCAGGCTTCACACCGTTCTTACATAGGAAATTCATCACACAGTTTTTAACAGGTCAATTCGAAGGCTCTTTTGCTAATGGCTTGCCTTTTATGTACAATCCTATTAACGAAGATGCTCGAGTGTCTGGCTCGCTAGCCTCTCTTTGTGGGCTTGAAACCGCATGGGCAGAGGGCAATGAATTGGCAAAGCGCAGGGCGATCGATAGAATCAATTTGCTGCATGGTGTGATTCTGGCTTATGGCGGTATTCCAATGATTTATTATGGTGACGAAATCGGTACACTGAACGACTATAGCTTTACCAACGATCCAACCAAAATGGATGATAACAGATGGATGCATAGGCCGATTATAGATTGGGAAAAGGCGGAAAATAGAAATAAGAAGGACACTATTGAACAGGTTTTGTTTTCGAACCTTCAAAAAATGATTCAGGTCAGAAAGGCTTCTCCAGAGTTTGAAGACGATAATAATATTAAACTGGTGGAAACTGGAAATGACGAAACTTTTGCTTTTTTGAGGAGCAAAGGCTACAAGTCAACACTTGTGATTGCTAACTT